>NZ_JAAGPP010000067.1:0-45844 GCF_017104975.1 Burkholderia sp. Ac-20344 | reverse complement strand
CGCGGCGGGGCGCCGGGCCGCCGGCCGGGCCCGCCCGCCGGTAGAATGCAGGCTTCTTCCCGACCGCCGCCCGCCGCGCCCGCCTGCATGGAACTGAAATGGCTCGAAGACTTCGTTTCGCTCGCGGAAACGCGCAGCTTTAGCCGGTCCGCGGAGCTGCGGCACGTGTCGCAGCCGGCGTTTTCGCGGCGCATCCAGGCGCTGGAGGCATGGCTCGCGACCGAACTGATCGATCGTTCGGTTTATCCGACGCGGCTCACGCAGGCCGGGCAGATCTTCTACGAACAGGCGCTGACGATGCTGTCGCAGGCGCACGAGGCGCGCACGCTGCTGCGCGGCCACGTCGGTGCGCCGGTGCCGACGATCGAGTTCGCGGTGCCGCACACGCTGTCGCTCACGTATTTCCCGCGCTGGCTGCAGCGGATCGAGGCGAAGATGGGCCAGGTCCACACGCGGCTGCGCGCGTTGAACGTGCACGATGCGGTGCTGTCGCTCGTCGAGGGCGGCTGCGATCTCGTGATGGGCTACCACCATCCGAGCCATCCGGTCGCGCTCGACCCGGCGCGCTACGACATGCTGATCCTCGGCAGCGAGCCGATCAGCCCGTTCTCGGCGCCGGGCCGCGCGGGGCGGCCGCGCTATACGCTGCCCGGCACGGCCGACGCGCGCGTGCCGTACCTGTCATATACGCCGAACGCGTATCTCGGCCGGATGACGGAGGTCATCATCGCGAATGCGACGACGCCGCTGTTCCTCGATCGCGTCTATGAAACCGACATGGCCGAAGGGTTGAAGGCAATGGCGCTCGCGGGCCACGGCGTCGCGTTCCTGCCGCACAGCGCGGTCGAGGATGCGGTCGCGAGCGGCCGCCTGATCCGGCTCGACCGGTCGGTGCGCGGCGGCGCATACCCGTTCACGCTGACGATGGAGATCCGGCTGTACTGCGACAAGCTCGTGCTGCAGGGCGACGATCCGCGGCAGAAACTCGTGCGTGCGCTGTGGGACGTCGTGCGCGACGAACTGCGCGAAACCGCAGGTTAACCGTGGGCGGTTAACCGTCGAGCGGGCGGCCCGGCCGGCTGTCGTCGGGCTTGCGGCGCCTGTCGGGCGGCTGTCCGGCGGCCGTCCCGCATCCGGGAAAGCACGATTTTTCACGCACGCGATGCACGATCGATCGCGTGCGTTCTTGCGCAATTCGACCGCAGATTTGCGAAAAATCGCGATCATGCAAGAAACGCATAATCGAATAAGCAAACGGCATTGGATAAAAAAAACGGGTTTTTCGACAATGTGCGCACCTGTTGACCGTTGGAGCATCCATGTCTTCGCAATTGCAGTCCATCCCGTCCTACCTGCACGCCGACGATCTCGGCCCGTGGGGCAACTACCTTCAGCAAGTCGATCGCGTCGCGCCGTACCTCGGCTCGCTGTCGCGCTGGCTCGAAACGCTGAAGCGCCCGAAGCGCATCCTGATCGTCGATGTGCCGATCGAGCTCGACAACGGCACCGTCGCGCATTTCGAAGGCTATCGCGTGCAGCACAACGTGTCGCGCGGCCCGGGCAAGGGCGGCGTGCGCTACCACCAGGACGTGACGCTGTCGGAAGTGATGGCACTGTCCGCATGGATGTCGGTCAAGAACGCGGCCGTGAACGTGCCGTACGGCGGCGCGAAGGGCGGTATCCGCGTCGACCCGCGCAAGCTGTCGCGTGGTGAGCTCGAGCGCGTGACGCGCCGCTACACCAGCGAAATCGGCATCATCATCGGCCCGAACACCGACATTCCGGCGCCGGACGTCAACACCAACGAACAGGTGATGGCGTGGATGATGGACACATACTCGATGAACCAGGGCCAGACGTCGACCGGCGTCGTGACCGGCAAGCCGATCGCGCTCGGCGGTTCGCTCGGCCGCAAGGAAGCGACGGGCCGCGGCGTGTTCGTCGTCGGCTGCGAAGCGGCGAAGAAGAAGGGCCTCGAGATCGAAGGCGCACGCATCGCGGTGCAGGGCTTCGGCAACGTCGGCGGCATCGCGGCGAAGCTGTTCCAGGAAGCGGGTTCGAAGGTGATCGCGGTGCAGGATCACACGGGCACGATCTACCGGCCGGCCGGCCTCGATTCGAACAAGCTGCTCGACCACGTCGCACGCACGGGCGGCGTCGCGGGCTTCGAAGGCGCGGAGCCGATGCCGAATGACGAGTTCTGGACGGTCGAAACCGACATCCTGATCCCGGCGGCACTGGAAAACCAGATCACCGAGAAGAACGCAGCGAAGATCCGCACGAAGATCATCGTCGAAGGCGCGAACGGCCCGACGACGACGGCGGCCGACGACATCCTGACCGCGAACGGCGTGCTCGTGATCCCGGACGTGATCGCGAACGCGGGCGGCGTGACCGTGTCGTACTTCGAATGGGTGCAGGATTTCTCGAGCTTCTTCTGGACGGAAGACGAGATCAACCACCGTCTCGAGCGCGTGATGCGCGAAGCGTTCTCCGGCGTGTGGGCGGTCGCGGAAGAGCACAAGGTGTCGGTGCGTACGGCGGCGTTCATCGTTGCTTGCAAGCGCATCCTGATGGCGCGCGAAATGCGTGGCCTCTACCCCTGATCGTTGACTATGATCAATTCATGACGCAATCCACCCGATTGCGGATATGAACCCTCGCGGGCGGTGCCGGATCCGGCATCGCCCGCGCGCGCATTCGGGGCGCCCGGAGCCGGGAGGAAGGCTTCGTACGGGGCGATTCGTAGTGCGGTAAACAACCAGTACTTTCAAAAATATTACTTTGATACACTGGCGCGGGTTTTAGCCAAGGAGATGACCAAAATGAAATACCAAAAGGCAGTCCTGATGGTCGCGGCGCTTTGCGCGTTCGCAAGCGGCGCGCACGCTCAGGAGACGGGCACGCTGAAGAAGATCAAGGACACGGGCGTGATCGCACTGGGACACCGCGAGTCGTCGATCCCCTTCTCCTACTATGACCAGAACCAGCAGGTGGTCGGCTATTCGCGCGAATTCCAGCTGAAGGTGGTCGACGCGGTGAAGAAGAAGCTGAACCTGCCGAACCTGCAGGTGAAGAACATCCCCGTCACGTCGCAGAACCGCATTCCGCTGGTGCAGAACGGCACGGTCGACATCGAGTGCGGTTCGACGACCAACAACACCGAACGCCAGCAGCAGGCTGCGTTCTCCGACACGATCTTCGTGATCGGCACGCGCCTGATGACGAAGAAGGATTCGGGCGTCAAGGATTTCGCCGACCTGAAGGGCAAGACGGTCGTGACCACCGCCGGCACGACGTCGGAGCGCCTGCTGCGCAAGATGAACAACGACAAGCAGCTGGGCATGAACATCATCAGCGCGAAGGATCACGGCGATTCCTTCAACACGCTGGAATCGGGCCGCGCGGTCGCGTTCATGATGGATGACGCGCTGCTCGCGGGCGAGCGTGCGAAGGCGAAGCAGCCGGGCGAGTGGGTGATCGTCGGCACGCCGCAATCGGAAGAAGCTTACGGCTGCATGATGCGCAAGGGCGACACGGACTTCAAGAAGGTCGTCGACGACGCGATCTCGCAGGTCGAGAAGTCGGGCGAAGCCGCGAAGATCTACGCGAAGTGGTTCGAGAACCCGATCCCGCCGAAGGGGCTGAACCTGAACTTCCCGCTGTCCGATTCGATGAAGAAGCTGTACGCGAACCCGAACGACAAGGCGCTCGACTGACCGCACGGCCGTTGATGCAGAAATGACGCTAATGAGACGGAAGAGGCCACGCTTCTTCCGTCTCTTTTTGCTGGAGTCTTGCCCATGTCTTACCACTGGAACTGGGGCATCTTCCTGAGCCCCGTGTCGACCGGCGAGCCGACGACTTATTTCGGATGGCTGATGTCCGGCTTCTGGGTGACGATCGAAGTGTCGCTCGTCGCCTGGGTCATCGCGCTGATCGTCGGTTCGCTGTTCGGCGTGCTGCGCACCGTGCCGAACAAATGGCTGTCCGCGATCGGCACCGTGTACGTGTCGCTCTTCCGGAACATTCCGCTGATCGTGCAGTTCTTCGTCTGGTATCTCGTGATACCGGAGCTGCTGCCTGCGTCGATCGGCACCTGGATCAAGCAGTTGCCGCCCACCACGCAGTTCTTTACCGCGTCGATCATCTGTCTCGGCCTGTTCACGGGCGCGCGCGTGTGCGAACAGGTGCGCTCGGGGATCAACGCGCTGCCGAAGGGCCAGCGCGCCGCCGGCCTCGCGATGGGCTTCACGCAATGGCAGACGTACCGCTACGTGCTGCTGCCCGTCGCGTACCGGATCATCGTGCCGCCGCTCACGTCGGAATTCCTGAACATCTTCAAGAACTCCGCCGTCGCGTCGACGATCGGCCTGCTCGACCTGTCCGCGCAGGCGCGCCAGCTCGTCGACTACACCGCGCAGACCTATGAATCGTTCATCGCGGTGACGCTCGCGTACGTGATCATCAACCTCGTCGTGATGGCGTTCATGCGCTGGATCGAAGGCCGTACGCGGCTGCCCGGCTATATCGGAGGCAAGTGATGCATCAGTTCGACTGGAGTAGTATTCCCGGCGCGATACCGACGCTGTGGACGGGGGCGATCGTCACGTTCAAGATCACGCTGATCGCGATCGTCGTCGGCATCGTCTGGGGCACGCTGCTGGCGCTGCTGCGGCTGTCCGGCGTGAAGCCGCTCGCGTGGTTCGCGAAAGCGTACGTGACGGTGTTCCGCTCGATCCCGCTCGTGATGGTGCTGCTGTGGTTCTTCCTGATCGTGCCGCAGGTGCTGCAGGGCGTGCTCGGGTTGTCGCCGACGATCGACATCCGCCTCGCGTCGGCGATGGTCGCGTTCTCGCTGTTCGAAGCCGCGTATTATTCCGAGATCATCCGCGCCGGCATCCAGGCGGTGCCGCGCGGGCAGGTGAACGCCGCGTTCGCGCTCGGCATGAACTATGCGCAGGCGATGCGCCTCGTGATCCTGCCGCAGGCGTTCCGCGCGATGGTGCCGCTGCTGCTTACGCAGGCGATCGTCCTGTTTCAGGATACGTCGCTCGTGTACGTGATCAGTCTCGCGGACTTCTTCCGCACGGCGGCCAACATCGGCGATCGCGACGGCACGACCGTCGAGATGGTCCTGTTCGCCGGCGCATGCTATTTCGTGATTTGCTCGTTGGCGTCTGCTCTCGTCAAGGGTCTCCAGAAAAAGGTCACAAGATGATTTCCATCAAGAACGTTTCGAAGTGGTACGGCCAGTTTCAGGTCCTCGCCGACTGCACGACCGAGGTCAAGAAAGGCGAAGTGGTCGTCGTGTGCGGCCCGTCGGGCTCGGGCAAGTCGACGCTGATCAAGACCGTGAACGGCCTCGAGCCGTTCCAGCAGGGCGAGATCCTCGTGAACGGCCAGTCGGTCGGCGACAAGAAGACGAACCTGTCGAAGCTGCGCTCGAAGGTCGGGATGGTGTTCCAGCATTTCGAGCTGTTCCCGCACCTGTCGATCACCGAAAACCTGACGCTCGCGCAGGTCAAGGTGCTCGGGCGCGGCAAGGACGAGGCGAACGAGAAGGGCATGAAGCTGCTCGACCGCGTCGGCCTGAAGGCGCATGCGCACAAGTTCCCGGGCCAGCTGTCGGGCGGCCAGCAGCAGCGGGTCGCGATCGCGCGCGCGCTGTCGATGGATCCGATCGCGATGCTGTTCGACGAACCGACGTCCGCGCTCGATCCCGAGATGATCAACGAAGTGCTCGACGTGATGGTCGAACTCGCGCAGGAAGGGATGACGATGATGGTCGTCACGCACGAAATGGGCTTCGCGAAGAAGGTGGCCCATCGCGTGATCTTCATGGACAAGGGCGCGATCGTCGAGGACGACCGCAAGGACGATTTCTTCTCGAATCCGAAATCGGAACGCGCGAAGGACTTCCTCGCGAAGATCCTGCACTGAGCGTGCGCGCTCGTCGGCGCTGCATGTGCGTCGATGCAAAAACCGCCCGGCCGAGCGCCGGGCGGTTTTTTTTCGTCCGCTGCTTGCGGGCGTTACCAGCTGTAGCGGTAGCCGACCTGCCCGACGATGCCGCGCCGGTAATCGCCGCCGATGTTGCGCGCGATCTTCGCGTTCGCATACAGCTCGCCCGACTTGCCGAAGCTTGCGGTCACGCCGACGCCGAGTTCGTACCACGTGCGGCCCAGATGCGTCGCGAACGGCGTGCCGCCGACGACAGTCTGTCCCGGTGACAGGAAGTCGTGCAGCACGTCGGCCGTGAAGTACGGCGTCGCGGCGCCACCGCCCGAATCCGACTGGAGGTTCGGCCGGAAGATGCGCACGCCGACGCGGCCGCGCAGCGCGTTCGTCGCCGTGCCCGATACCGCCGAGACGTTGTCATTGAACCCGTTCAGCTTCAGGTACTGAACCATCAGCTGCGCCTGCGGTTCGACCGCGACGGGCAGGCCGCCGATCGCGAACGGCTTGCCGACCTCCTGCGACAGTGCGATGCCGAAGCCGTTCTGCGACGCCTCGTTGCCGTAGCTGTCGCGATAGCGGTTACCGTAGTGCGTGACCTGCCCGACGCTGTCGAAGTACGTGCCATCGGACAGGTACTTCGTCCAGTAGCCGCCAACGCTCTGCGCGTGCATCTCGACCGAGCCCGTCGATGTCGACAGGTTGGCCGTATCGGCACGCGCGATGTCGCTGAAGCTCGCGTTCGACACGCCGATGCTGGCCGTCACGCCCGCATGCGTGCTGCCGCCGCCGTTCGGTGCCTGGTCGAGCGTCCAGTCCTTGCCGAACTGCGCGAAGAACGTGCGCTCGTCGGCCGCGAAGCGGCCTGCGTTCGCGTCGAGGCTCTGGCCGCCGATACGCCCCCACACGCCGTCGCGATTGCCGGGCTGCTGCTTTTCGAGGTTGTAGATGTCGCCGACGCGCTCGTGCAGCTTGCCGAGCGTCGAGAAGCCGTAGTCGGCGTTGAGCAGCGGCGTGAGGGCGTAGCCCGAGACGCCCGGGCGATACGCGAGCGTGCCGCCGTTCCCGTTGCCGCCGCCGTCACCGCCACCGGACGGGTGGATCGGGTCGCCGGGGTCCGACGGATCGAGTTGCGACCGCAGGTACCAGCCGTTCGCGTCGCCCTGGCCGCCGCGATAGAGCCGGTATTCGTACGCGCCCGCCTGCACGGGGCCCGCGAGCTGGAACGCCGATGCCGTGGTCGTGCCGCCGTTGGTCGTGACGACCACCGGAATCCCGTCGCCCTTCGTCTGCGCGCCGGTGCCGGCCGTGTTGGCGATCTTCAGGCCCGTCGTGCCGCTCGCGGCGCCGCCGTTCACGATCACCCGATCGGTCGGCGATGCGTCGGCGCCGAGGAACGTGTTGAGCGCGATCGTGCCGCCGTTGCCGACGTAGCTGCCGGTCGTGAGCGTCTTGTAGCTGCCCGCGAGCGTCGGCGAACCGGCCGGTGCGGCGAATGCGACGAGGCCCGCGTTGTTCAGGCTGCTCAGGACCGAGCTGCCCGTCATGCGCCACGTGCTCGTGCCGTCGACGGTCAGTGCGACCGGGTCGATCTTGCCGGTCAGCGTCGTGCCGTTCGCGAGGAACACGTTGCCGGTGCTCGATGCGTCGGAGCCGATGTCGCCGGCCAGGTTTACGGCCGATGCGGTGAAGGTGGTGTTGCTGCCGTTCGACAGGTCGAGCAGCGTGCCGTTGCCGGCCGTCACGACCGTGCCGTTGCGCACGGCGATGTCGGCCGTGCCGCCGCGCGCGGCGAAGGCCGGACCGCTGGCGGACATGACGCTGCCGCCGTCGACGAGCACCGAACTCGTCGCGCCGTTGGTGAGCGTGTCCGACGTCAGCACGCCGGCCGTCGCGCCCTTGAGCGTCGTGCCGGTCAACGCGAGCACGCCGCCGCTGTTCGCGGTCGCGCCGTTGCCGGCCGCGCTGGCGATCGTCGAACCCGTGTCGCCGATGCGCCCGCCGTTCTGCGCGACGAGGCCGTCGGCCGCCGTGCCGGCCGTGTCGATCTTCGCGCCCGACAGCAGCGCGGCCGCGCCGCCGTCTGCCACGATCGCGGACGAACCCGCGCCGGTCGTCGAGACCAGCGTGCCGTTGGCCGTCAGCGTCGACTCGGCGCCCGACACGAAGAAGCCGCGCGCGTTGTCGCCGGTGGTCCGGACGGCGGTCGCCGCATCGGTCCCGATGCGTGCGCCGGCCCCCGTTGACGACAGGCCGTCGGCGCCATCGCCGGTCGTACCGATCTGCGTGCCGGCCAGCGCGATCGTCGCGTTCGCCCCCTGGTTGTCGATCCCCTTGCCCGAGCCGCCGACCGCGATCGACGTCGTGCCGGCCGCGAGCCCGCCGCCCGTCACGGTCGAGTCGATCAGCACGCCGTCGGCGCTGCCGTTCGCGATCACGGTGCCGGCGCCCGACAGCGCGACCGAGGCGCCGGCACCCGTCAGGTGCACGCCGGCGATGCCGTCGTCGGCTTCGATCGAACCCGCGTTGGCGAGCGTCGCCGACGCACCCTGGACGAGCGCGCCGGTGCCGTCGGATACGCGAATCGTCGACGCGTTGTTCACCGTGCCGTGCGCGCCGATCACGACGCCCGTCGAGCCGGCGCCCGTCAGCAGCACCGTGTCGCGGTTCTCGAGCGTGCCGAGGTTTTGCGCGACGAAGCCCGTCACGCCGGCAGTCGACGACGTGACGGCGGCGTGGTTGGTGAGCGTCGTCGCGACCGGTGCGCCGGCATGGGCGCCTGCGAGGTCGTGCGCCTGGCCGTCGACGACGCCGGCGATCGCACCGGACGCATTCAGGTTGATCGTCGCACCCGCGTCGATCGTGCCTTGCGCGCCGCCTTCGACCGCGATTGCGATACCGTTCGCGCCGTTGACGTTGTAGGTCGCGTTGCCGGTCGACAGCACGGTGCCGGCGTCGGTCGCGAGCACGCCGTGCGCGCGCTGGCCGTTGACGTCGGTCGTCAGCGTGCCGGCCGTCGACGCGCCCGTGTAGGCCGCACCGCCCGCGACGCGGAACAGCGTCGAATCGTCGGTGTCGACGCGGAGGTGCTGCGCGGCAACGTTGATCTTCGAGCCCGCGCCATACGCGTAGAAGCCGATCTGGTTGGTGCCCGACATGAACGCAGGCACCGCATTGGCGCCGACGTCGATCGTCGCGCCCGAGCGTGCGTGCACGCCGATCGCGCCGGTGCCCGTCAGGTTGAGCGCACCGTCGAGCGTGGCTTTAGCGAGCGGCCCCTCGGCCCACACGCCGTAGTTGCGCGTGCCCGATGCGGGATCGAGGCCGCCGGCCACGTTGATCGTGCCGCTCGAGGTTGCGGCCGTCGCGGTCGCGCCGGTCCCGACGACCATGATGCCGATGCCGTTGACGCCATTCAGCGTGATGGTGCCGGTGTTGGTCACGGTCGCGGCCGTGTCGGCCGCGAGCATGCCGGCGTTGGCGAGCGGCGTGCCGGAAGCCGCGCCGTTGACGACGATCGCCCCCGTGTTGTTCAGCGTGCCGGACGACGAGCCGATGCTCGCCAGCGCGGCGCCATTCTGCGTCTGCGAGCCGATCACGATCGTGCCGAGGTTGCTCGCGGTGCCCGATGCGCCGAGCAGGATGCCGTACGCGTGCGCGGACAGCGCGACGTCGTTCGCGGCTTCCGGCGCGCCGGCATCGTACTGGGCTGCGCGGCCGAGGGTGATCGTGCCGCCGGCTTCGTTCGTGAAGCGGCCGCCGGCGACGAGGCCGCCGATCACCTGGCTGTCGAGCGTCGTCGCGTTGACGCCGACGTTGATCGTGCCGGCGTTCGATGCGGTCGCGCCGTCGGTCGCGGCCACCGCGTAGTTCCGCAGGTCCGGCTGGTTGCCGTCGAGCGTCCACGCGCCGACGTTCATCACGCCGTTGTTGACGAACGACGTGCCCGCGCCGTTCGCAAACACGCCGTTGCCTTCGGTGTACGCGTGGTAGTTGAAGTTGTTCGGCGGCGTGCTGCCGCTCGTGTCGAAGTCGTCGCCGGACGCGTACCCGGACGAGATCGCGCCGTTGTTGACGCCGCTTGCACCGCTCAGCAGGCGCACCAGCGTGAAGTCGCCCGACAGGCGCCCGTCGTTGATGAAGTGCGCGCCGTTTTCCGCGAGGACGGCCGAGCTCGAGACGACCGTGTTGGTGCCGCGGAAGTCGATCTGGCCGTCCTTGCCGATCTGCAGTGTCGCGTTCGCGCCCGTGCCGTGCATCGCCGACAGGAAATCGATCGGCAGCGTGTTCTTGTCGCCTGAGGACACGTTGTTCCGATATTGGAAGGTTTGCTGCGAGAACGTGACGGCCTGGCTGAGCGCGCTGTCGTAGGCGGCCTGCGAGCCGAGCGCGCCGCTTTGCACCGAGCGCACGAGAAAGTCGTTGTACGCGGCGAGCGATGCGGCGTCGGTGACCTTCCACGTGCTGCCGTCGAACGCGGTGAAGGTGTCCGCGTAGGCCGGGACGTCGAGCTGGCGGCTGCCGATGGCGCCGCCGTCCGCAAGGTAGTCGCCGGTGGTGAACCGGATCTGGTTGCGCGAGTTCCAGTTGACGGTGCTTGTCGTGGCGCCCGTGCCGTCCGCGAAGGTCAGGTCGGTCCCCTTCGCGGCCATCGAGATCGCGTTGCCGGCTGCATCGGGCGCGTTCGCCGCATTGCCGATCGACACGTTGAGCGTACCGCCGGTGGCGGTGACGGTGCCGATGCGCGTGTTCACATACTGATCGCCGTTTACATCGTGATAGACGGGCACCGCGGTCGCGCTGGCCGTCGACGCGGAGAACGCGGACGAGTCGTAGGTCGCGACCGACGTGTGGGTGCCGGTGATCGAGTCGGGCGTGCTGACGCTGTGCGTCTTGCCGCCGAGCGACAGCAGCGGCTGGTTCGGGCTGCCCGACACGATGGTCGTGCTGCCGATCGGCGTGAGCGTGTAGCCCGGGTCGCCGCCGGCGCCGGTCCACGCGCCCGACACACCGATGATGTCGCCGCCCGAGACGGTGGCGGAGCCTGCCAGGTTGTCGTTGACGGTCGGGCTGAAACTGCCGGGCGTGCAAGTGCCGCCGTTCGCGACGGCCGTGCCGCCGCCGCAGGTCGATGCATGCGCGGAGCCGGCCGACAGCGCGGCCAGCAACGCGCCGACTGCCGCGATGCGAGGCGAGACCCGGCGTGTTGCCGCGTGTGCGGCGCGGCGGCTCGTGCAGGATGAGCTACCCGAACGCTTGCCGCGCGCCCGTGCCGTTTCCGCAGCCGCGACCCAGCAGCCGGTGGTTTCGCTCCATATCGATCGAAATGAATGATTCACGACAAGCCCCTCTCTCTTGTTTTGATGTGGTTTTCACTGCGGTGCAGTGAAATCGCAATCCGCGGTGGAGAATGGCGTGAATGGGTGTGCGGCGGTCGTGGCCGTTTCTCCACCCATCGCGATTCGTTACACCGAGGATGAGCGGAGTCTACTGATCGGGAGGTGGTTGATTGTCGGGAAGCTAACAAATGCGGCAATCACGCCGTTTTCGTTTGATATTTTTAGATTGTGTGACGAATCGAACTGAAAGCCTTGGTGGATAAGGATTTTGCCGATTTTATCCGTGTGACATCGTGATCGCCGGATCGGTAGGGTGGCGCACGGTTTGAGTCAGGTTGATGCGTTAAAATGCGGTTTCCGGATTGTATGTATTCTGGTTTTGCGATTTATTTATTTCTTGCTTTAATCGTTTTCGATTGGAAATGAATTAAATCAAGCGAATGCTGCGTGACGTCGCTCCGAGATACCGCGATGCGGCCCGGATGAAACGGAATCGGCGTGGGGCGAGCGATATGTTCCGGCGGCAAGCGTCACGGAATCGTGTGCGTGAAACAGCCCGCCGCGCTCAGAAGTCGATCGCGTCGTCGGAGTCGACGTCGGCCGCGGTGGCGAGCGCCTCGCGTGCGTCGCGCGGCGCCGACGCCGATGCGTCGAGCGCCGGATTGCGCAGTTTCTCGAGCACGCGCTCGGGCACCGGAATCCGCATCCGCGCGGCGACGTCGCCGCACTGGAACATGATCAGCTCGCCCGGCTCGAACGCGGTCCACACCTCGTTGTCGGTGAGCGGCTGCGTCGCGATCACCGCGACGCGATCCTCGGGCGTCGTGTATTTCGCGAAGTCGATCGACAGGTCTTCGTCGACAAGGTGCGCGGTCGAGAACGGCCAGCGCCGCACGAGGTAGTGCAGCCGCGTCGAGCAGTGCGCGAACAGCGCCTGGCCGTTCGACATCAGGAAATTGAATACGCCGTGATCGGTGATGCCGCGCGTGAGCTCGCCGACGCGCTCGAACAGTTCGGGCAGCGGCGGCTGCGCGCCGGGGAACGCTTCGCGCAGCCCCTGCATCAGCACGCAGAACGCCTGTTCGCTGTCGGTCGTGCCGACCGGATGGTAGACGCTGCCGTCCATGTCCGGTGCGTAGTCCTGCAGGTCGCCGTTATGCGCGAAGATCCAGTGCCGGCCCCACAGCTCGCGCATGAACGGATGGCTGTTCTCGAGCAGGATGTGGCCTTGCGTGGCCTTGCGGATGTGCGCGATCGTGTTCTTGGACTTGATCGGGTAGCGCTTCACCATTTCGGCGATCGGCGATGTGGCCGATGCCTGGTGATCGATGAACAGGCGGCAGGCTTTATCTTCGAAGAACGCGATGCCCCAGCCGTCGGCATGGTGATCGGTGAGCCCGCCCCGGGCCGCAAAACCTGTGAAGGAGAATGTGACGTCCGTCGGCGCGGCGCAGTTCATTCCTAAGAGTTGGCACATTTTACGTGGGGCAGCAGGCTGAGGCGGGGGGTAACGAACCGGGCGAACCCCGGTACAATGCGGCTTCTAGCATATCACCGAGCCCTGAGCGGTAAAAAGCGGATTCCGCCGGCCGAAGGCCCCGTGTTGCGGTTTGCCGTCAGTCGGCCCGCGCACGCGCGTTCCGGCCCCGCCGATGGCCCGGCCGTTCCTCACGACGCCTCCTATGACTGCCTCGAACGCTTCCTCCCCGGCGACGCTCTCGCTCGCCCGTCCCGACGACTGGCACCTGCACCTGCGAGACGGCGACATGCTGGCCGCCGTGCTGCCGCACACCGCGCGCCAGTTCGGTCGCGCGATCGTCATGCCGAACCTGAAGCCGCCGGTGACGACCACCGCGCAGGCGCAGGCTTATCGCGAGCGCATCCTCGCCGCGCTGCCGGCCGGGATGACGTTCGAACCGCTGATGACGCTGTATCTGACCGACAACACGCCGCCCGACGAGATCCGCCGCGCGCGCGAAAGCGGCTTCGTGCACGGCGTGAAGCTGTATCCGGCCGGCGCGACGACGAATTCCGACCACGGCGTCACCGATCTCGCGAAATGCGCGAAGACGCTCGAGGCGATGCAGGAAACCGGCATGCCGCTGCTCGTGCACGGCGAGGTGACCGATGCGTCGATCGACCTGTTCGACCGCGAGAAGGTCTTCATCGATCGCGTGATGACGCCGCTTCGCCGCGATTTCCCGGGCCTGAAGGTCGTGTTCGAGCACATCACGACGAAGGACGCGGCCGACTACGTGCGCGACGCCGACGCGGCACCCGGCCTGCTCGGCGCGACGATCACCGCGCATCACCTGCTGTACAACCGCAATGCACTGTTCGTCGGCGGGATTCGCCCGCATTACTACTGCCTGCCGGTGCTGAAGCGCGAGACGCATCGCGTCGCGCTGGTCGAGGCCGCGACGTCGGGCAACCCGCGCTTCTTCCTCGGTACCGACAGCGCGCCGCATGCGCGCGACGCGAAGGAAACCGCGTGCGGCTGCGCGGGCTGCTACACGGCGCTGCACGCGCTCGAGCTGTATGCGGAAGCGTTCGACCACGCCGGCGCGCTCGACAAGCTGGAAGGCTTCGCGAGCTTCTTCGGCGCCGATTTCTACGGGCTGCCGCGCAGCGCCGAGACGGTCACGCTGCGTCGCGAGGCATGGGAACTGCCGCGCGAGATCTTCGCAGGCGATACGCCGGTCGTGCCGCTGCGTGGCGGCGAGACGATCGGCTGGAAACTGGCGTGACGGTCGCGCCGCCGCGCGAACCTGGCCACACGGCCGGCAGCGGGGCGGCTTATTTTGCGCGGATCGACTGGTCCGTGCCGTGGCTCACGCCCTACGTGGGGCCCGGCCGTGTCGCACAGGCGGCTGCGCGGGCGGGCGAGGCCGCGCTGCTTGACGCGCTGAACGGCGTGTTGAGCGACACCGGGCCCGATGGCCCGCGCGTCAGCGGCCGCGGCCGGCCGCTGCGGTTCGTGCCGCAGGCCGCGTTGCCGCCCGGCGTCGCGTACGAGACCCATATCGCGGAGACGGGCGGCGTCCCGACCCGCCACAATCTGCACGACTTCTTCAACGCACTCGTCTGGTTCGCGTATCCGAGCATCAAGGCCGCGCTGAATGCGCGCCAGGCCGCGGCGATCGGCGCGGCGGGCGGTGTCGGCCCCGTGCGCGGCACGCTGCGCGACGCACTTACGCTGTTCGACGAGAACGCCGCGCTGTTCGTGACGGCCGACCGCGCACTCGCCGACGCACTGCGCAGATTCGACTGGCCGCGGCTGCTGGTCGCCGCGCGCGATGCGTGGGGCACGCGCTGCGAGGCGCGGCTCGTCGGCCATGCGCTGCTCGAGAAGCTCGTCGCGCCCTACAAGTCCTGCACCGCGCATACGTGGATCGTCGAAGTGAGCGCCGACTATTTTTCGTGGCCCGACGCGCAACGCATCGCGCATGTCGACGCGCGTGTCGCCGCCGAACTCGCGACGCGCGACCTGACGAGCCGCGCTTTCGCACCGCTCCCGGTGCTCGGCGTGCCGGGCTGGTGCGATGCGAATGCCAAGGCCGCGTTCTACGACGATCCGGCCGTATTCCGCAGTGGCCGCCGCGCACGTGCTGCCGACGGCGGCGCGCAGTGCTAGAATGCGCGTCGCAAAGCAGGCTAGGCAGTCGCGGCCTCGCCGCCTTCGGGCGCGCGGGGGCGAGGAAAGTCCGGACTCCACAGGGCAGGGTGATGGCTAACGGCCATCCGTGGCGACACGCGGAACAGGGCAACAGAAAGCAAACCGCCGATGGCCCGGCGCAAGCCGGGATCAGGTAAGGGTGAAACGGTGCGGTAAGAGCGCACCGCGGCGACGGCGACGTTCGCCGGCACGGTAACCTCCACCCGGAGCAATTCCAAGTAGGCAGGCGCGCATTTTCGGATGCAGGACGGGGCCCCCGTCTCGTCTGCGGGTAGGAAGCTTGAGCGCGTCAGCAATGGCGCGCCTAGAGGAATGGCTGCCACGCGTTGCGTGCTTCGGCGCGCAGCGTGCACAGAATCCGGCTTATCGGCCTGCTTTGCCGCTCGAATGCGAAAGGGCCGGCGTCTCCTCACGGAGCGCCGGCCCTTTTTTCATGCGTGCTCGCCGTGCGTTCAGGCAGCGACGATGTCGAACGAATGCGTGAGTTCGGCCGTCTTCGCGATCATGATCGACGCGGAGCAATACTTGTCGTGCGACAGGTTGATCGCGCGTTCGACCGTGGCCGGGTTCAGGTTGCGGCCGGTGACGGTGAAGTGGAAGTGCACCTTCGTGAACACCTTCGGGTCTTCGCTCGCGCGCTCGGCCTTCAGCGTGACCGAGCAGCCGCTGACTTCCTGGCGGCTCTTCTTCAGGATCAGCACGACGTCATAGGCCGTGCAGCCGCCGGTGCCGAGCAGCACCATTTCCATCGGGCGCGGCGCGAGATTGTGGCCGCCGCCTTCGGGCGCGCCATCCATCGTGACGAGGTGGCCGCTGCCGGTCTCGGCGGAAAACGCCATGCCGTCCTGGCCCATCCAGCTTACTTTGCATTCCATGCTTGCACTCCAGCTTTGCCTGATTCGGATTCGATCCGGCATTGTAGCCCGCTGCGCAACGGTCGGCTGATGCGCTGCACGACGCACGATGGAGGCACCGCGCGAGCGGCGCGCAGGACGGCCAATTACCCTTCGGATTTAGGGGTTTTGCTCTAGAGGCGGGCGGTTTGCGATCGTGCTGGTCGATGGCATGTGATTGATTTCAAAGGAAAAGCAATTTTTTCAAACATGTCGCCCAAAATTTCGCATTATGGTTTTTGATTTCGCGATGCAAATTTTCTTGTGAAGTTGGCGGCACGTTCATATAATGAGCCTCATTGGTTGTCGCGCTGCGGCAACCTCCGAATGTCTCCTCCACCCTCCTCCAATGGTGGATTAAGCCCGAACCAGCCGTTCGGGCTTTTTTTCGTCTCATGCAAACATCGGCATGCGGCTTGCACGCCCCGGCATCGTCAGGCGGGCTGCCTTGCGGCCGGCTGCGACGTCGCGGCCGGCGGCGTGCCGGGCGAGCGTGCCTCGGGTGCCGGCGCGCGGACGGCGGACGCATGGCCGTGGCCGCGTGCGCAGAAGTGGCGGACGCGTTCGCGCACCGCGCGTAGGCGGGCGACACGATCCTCGGCATGGGCGGCGCGGGCTTCGGCAACGCGTATATCGAGCGCGTCGAGCTTGGCTTCGCAGTCGGTGCGGGCGGCGACGGCAGGCGCCGCGGCGGCCAGCAGTGCGGCCGCAAGGAAGGGCGTAAGTCGTTGATTCATCATGCTTGTTTGTTGTTTTCCAGATTCGGCCGGTCTGGCGCGGCAAGGTCATGTGCCGCGCGTCGATGGGTGCCTCCCCGGGCGCTCGGTTCGCCTGGCTTGTCGGGGCACGAACGAATTTTGGCCCATTTCGGCCGCCGTGAACACGGGACGTGGATTCTCTTTGACCGCCTGTCCGTATTTCCTTTATAATTCAGGGCTTTTCCGCATTCATGCCCACGGAAAAAGAACAGGGAGAGCCTGCACCGCGCCTCGAAGCGCACACAGACAAGCAGGAAGAACACATCGGGCAAAGCAATTTTTTTGGATCGATCATGAAGACGTTTTCCGCAAAAGCCCATGAGGTGACGCGCGAATGGTACGTGATTGACGCGACGGATAAGGTTCTCGGCCGTGTTGCCAGCGAAGTGGCACGCCGTCTGCGCGGCAAGCACAAGCCTGAGTTCACCCCGCACGTCGACACTGGTGATTTCATCATCATCATCAACGCAAGCAAGTTGAAGGTCACGGGCAACAAGACGCTGGACAAGAAGTACTACCGTCACTCGGGCTACCCGGGCGGTATCTATGAAACGACGTTCGGCAAGATGCAAGAACGCTTCCCGGGCCGCGCGCTCGAGAAGGCGGTCAAGGGCATGCTGCCGAAGGGCCCGCTCGGCTACGCAATGATCAAGAAGCTGAAGGTCTACGCTGAAGCTACGCATCCGCATTCGGCGCAACAGCCGAAGGCGCTCGAGATCTAAGGGGAGCCCACATGATCGGTAACTGGAACTACGGTACGGGCCGCCGCAAGAGCGCTGTCGCACGTGTCTTCATCAAGGCTGGCAAGGGCGACATCATCGTCAACGGCAAGCCCATCGCTGACTACTTCTCGCGCGAAACGTCGCTGATGATCGTGCGTCAACCGCTGGAACTCACGAACCACGGCCAGACGTTCGACATCAAGGTCAACGTCAACGGCGGCGGCGAAACGGGTCAGGCAGGTGCAGTGCGCCACGGCATCACCCGTGCACTGATCGACTACGATGCGACGCTGAAGCCGTCGCTGTCGAGCGCAGGCTTCGTCACGCGCGATGCACGTGAAGTCGAGCGTAAGAAGGTCGGTCTGCGCAAGGCACGCCGCGCCAAGCAGTTCTCGAAGCGTTAATTCCGCTTCATGGCCTCGCCGCTCCCGGGCGGCGTCCGCCGGAAAAACCGCCAGCTTTCGCGCTGGCGGTTTTTTTATGTCCGCTTTCAGGCGCGTGCTGCCGCGGCCCGCGCGGGCGCGTTTGATGAAATCGACAAGAACCTATTGATTTCATGGACTTCAGCACGATCTTCTGATCGGCCCTACAATAGCGGCTAAAGCTTTTTGGAGAGTTCGCAATGAACGCTGTTACCGAATCCGCAGCAACGACGGCCGAAATGCCGGTTCCGTTCGTCTTCACCGACGCCGCGGCCGACAAGGTCAAGCAACTGATCGACGAAGAGGGCAATCCCGACCTGAAGCTGCGCGTGTTCGTGCAGGGCGGCGGCTGCTCCGGCTTCCAGTATGGCTTCACGTTCGACGAGGACGTCAACGAGGACGACACCGTGATGAACAAGAACGGCGTCCAGCTCCTGATCGACTCGATGAGCTACCAGTACTTGGTCGGCGCCGAGATCGACTACAAGGACGACCTCAACGGCGCCCAGTTCGTGATCAAGAACCCGAACGCGACCACCACCTGCGGGTGCGGCTCGTCGTTCTCGGTCTGAGCGCACGGCAGATCCGATCCGGTTCGCCGGGATAAAAAACGGGGCTTCATGCCCCGTTTTTTATGCCCCTATGCCCTATGTCATGCCAAAAAACGCGCCCGCTGCGCGGCAGGCGGCATCGCGTCAGCGCGGATAGAGCGCGCCGAGCACGCGATTGCCGGCTGCACCGGTGACCGTCGCGAGATTGCCGGGCTGGCGCGCGGTGAAGCGGTAGGCGAGCCATGCGAACGCGAGCGCCTCGACCTGTTGAGGCGGCACGCCGAGCGCGGCAGTCGTATCGACCGAGGCCGGCACGCCGGCCTCGCGCAGCGCGTTCCGAAGCGCGTCGAGCAGCACCGGATTGCGTGCGCCGCCGCCGCAGACGAACACAGCCTTGCAGCCCGCTGCGTGCTGTGCGATCTCGCGTGCAACCGACACGGCGGTGAGCGCGGTGAGGGTCGCCTGCACGTCCTGCGGCGCGACCTGTGCGAACGCGGCGAGCTTCGCGTCGAGCCACGCGGGATTGAACAGGTCGCGCCCGGTGCTTTTCGGCGGCGGTGCAGCGAAGTACGGCTCGTCGAGCAGCGCGGCGAGCAGCGGCGCATGGACGGTGCCGTGCGCGGCGAATTTGCCGCCGTCGTCGTACGGCTTGCCGAGATGCCGGGTTGCCCATTCGTCGAGCAGCGCATTCGCGGGGCCGCAGTCGAAGCCGCGCACGTCGCCGCGCTTCTCGTCCCTATCGCCGGGCAGGATCGTGATGTTGCTGATCCCGCCGAGATTGCAGACGACGCGCGTCTCGCCCGGCGCACCGAACACAGTGGCATGGAAGGCCGGCGCGAGCGGCGCGCCGTGGCCGCCCGCGGCGACATCGCGGCTGCGGAAATCGGCGATCACGTCGACCTGGGCCAGCTCGGCGAGCAGCGCCGGGTTGTTGATCTGCCGCGTATAGCCGCGCTCGGGGCGATGGCGCACCGTCTGGCCGTGCACGCCGATCGCGCGGATCTCGTCGCGCGACAGCCCGGCCGTACGCTGCAATTCGTGACAGCACACTGCATAGCGCGCGACGAGCGCGTTCGCCGCGAGCGATTCGCGGTCGATCTCGTCGCCGCCGGGCTGCTGCAGCGCGAACAGCGCGTCGCGCAGCGATTGCGCAAAGCCGACGAACGCTTCCGCGAGCACCACCGGCGCACGGCCGGCCTCGAAACGCACGGCGACGCCATCGACGCCGTCCATGCTGGTTCCCGACATCAGCCCGAAGTAGATGCCGTCGGCCGGATGGGCGTTTTGCGGCTGTCGTTGCGGCACGTTGGGTTCTCCTGGATCGTGCGGCGCGGGCCGGTGCCGCGCGCCTTGCGCCCGATTATCCGCGCAACGTGACGCGCCGTTAAGCGATGCGCGCGCAAGTTATGGGAAAATCCCTGTTTTTGCGACATTCTTCCTGGCACCGATGAGCACCGAACCCAGTTCCAAGCCCGTTTTCCCGATCACCGACGAAGTCCGGCATGCGCTCGCCGTCACGAAGCGCGGCGTCGACGAACTGCTGATCGAGGAAGAGTTCGCGCAGAAGCTCGCGCGCAGCGCGGCCACCGGCACGCCGCTTCGCATCAAGCTCGGCCTCGACCCGACCGCACCTGACATCCACATCGGCCATACGGTCGTGCTGAACAAGATGCGTCAGCTGCAGGACCTCGGCCACACGGTGATCTTCCTGATCGGCGATTTCACGTCGCTGATCGGCGATCCGTCGGGACGCAACGCGACGCGCCCGCCGCTCACGCGCGAGCAGATCGAATCGAACGCGAAGACCTACTTCGAGCAGGCCGCGCTCGTGCTCGATCGCGCCAAGACCGAGATCCGCTACAACAGCGAATGGTCGATGCCGCTCGGCGCGGACGGGATGATCAAGCTCGCGTCGCGCTACACGGTCGCGCGGATCCTCGAGCGCGAGGATTTCACAAAGCGCTTCCAGGGCGGCGTGCCGATCTCGATCCACGAATTCCTGTACCCGCTGATGCAGGGCTACGATTCGGTCGCGCTGAACGCCGATCTCGAACTCGGCGGCACCGACCAGAAGTTCAACCTGCTGGTCGGCCGCGAGCTGCAGAAGCAGTACGGCCAGGAACAGCAGTGCATTCTCACGATGCCGCTGCTCGAAGGCCTCGACGGCGTCGAGAAGATGTCGAAGTCGAAGGGCAACTACGTCGGCATCAGCGAGAAGCCGACCGACATGTTCGGCAAGCTGATGAGCATCTCGGACACGCTGATGTGGCGTTACTTCGAACTGCTGTCGTTCCGCCCGATGGACGAGATCGCCGGCTTCAAGCGCGAGATCGAAGACGGCCGCAACCCGCGCGATTTCAAGGTGCTGCTCGCGCAGGAAATCGTCGCGCGGTTCCACTCGCAGGCTGATGCCGAGCGTGCGCTCGAAGATTTCAACCACCGCGCGAAGGGCGGCGTGCCGGACGACATTCCGTCGGTCACGCTCGCGGGCGCGCCGCTCGCGATCGGTCAGCTGCTGAAGCAGGCCGGCCTCGTGCCGTCGACGAGCGAGGCACTGCGCAACATCGAGCAGGGCGGCGTGAAGATCGATGGCGCGACCGTGTCGGACAAGGGCCTGAAGGTCGAGGCCGGCGAGTTCGTCGTGCAGGTCGGCAAGCGCCGCTTCGCGCGCGTCACGCTGAACGCATGATCGCGCTGATCCAGCGCGTGACGCGCGCCGATGTGCGCGTCGGCGACCGCACGACGGGCGAGATCGGTGCGGGTCTGCTCGCGCTCGTCTGCGCGGAGCGCGGCGACACCGACGCAGCGGCCGACAAGCTGCTCGCGAAGCTGCTCGGCTACCGCGTGTTCAGCGACGCCGCCGGCAAGATGAACCTGCCGGTGTCGAATATCGACGGCGAGGGGCGCGCGGGCGGCCTGCTGCTCGTGTCGCAGTTCACGCTGGCGGCCGATACCAACAGCGGGCTGCGTCCGAGCTTCACGCCGGCCGCGCCGCCCGACGAAGGCGCGCGGCTGTTCGATTATTTCGTCGCGGCTGCGCGTGCGCGCCATCCGGTCGTCGAGACGGGCGAGTTCGGCGCCGACATGCAGGTGTCGCTCGTCAACGACGGCCCCGTCACATTCTGGCTGCAAGTGCGGCCCTGATTCTTCCCCGGAGACGCGCCGCGATGGCCACCACGCAGATTCTTTTCATCCGTCATGGCGAGACGGCCTGGAATCGCATCAAGCGCATCCAGGGTCATATCGACATCCCGCTGGCAGAAACGGGCCTCGAGCAGGCGCAGCGGCTTGCCGTGAGGCTCGCGCGCGACGCACGTGACGGTGCACGGCTCGACGCGATCTATTCGAGCGACCTGATGCGCGCGCAGCAGACCGCGCAGCCCTTCGCCGATGCGCTCGGGTTGCCGCTGCTGCTGCGGGAAGGGTTGCGCGAGCGCTCGTACGGCGCGTTCCAGGGGCATGACAGTACCGAGATCGAGGCGCTGTTTCCGGACGCATACGCGGCGTGGCAGACGCGCGATCCGGGCTTCGCGCCGGAAGGCGGCGAGTCGCAGCGCGCGTTCTATCACCGCGTGCTGCATGCGCTCGAGCCGATCGTCGCCGCGCACCCGGGCGGCCGGATCGCGTGCGTCGCACACGGCGGCGTGCTCGATTGCGTGTACCGGTTGGCGAACGGCATCGAATTGTCGGCGCCGCGCAATTATCAGCTGCTCAACACGAGCATCAACGTCGTCGATTACGTGGATGGCCGCGCGCAGGTCGTGCAGTGGGCCGACGTGTCGCATCTGGAAGCCGCCAGCGACGACGACGGGTACCGCAAGGTGCTTTGAGCCGGCAGGCCCCGTCCGGCATGGCCGGCCGGGGTGTCCTTCCTTTCCTTCCTGCGTCGTGTTTGCTGCTTACTGCGGCAGCGCGTGGCGCGTCTTGTAGTCGAGTGCGTACGCGATCTTGCCGGGCTTGCCCGCCGTGATCGGCTGGCGCAGCTTGTCGAATTCCCCCTTGTTGTATTTCTTCCCGCCGTTGATCGCGTCCGCGCGCCCGAGGTCGGCGCCCGTCTTGCCGTCGATCACGGGGTCCGTGGCCGCGACCATGCGCGTCGATGCATTCCACACCGCGTTCAGGTAGCCCGTGTCGGCCTTCGCCGGATCGGGGTCGGTTGCGCCGGCGCGCGTCAGGTCATAGCCGGCGAGCGAGAACGTGCCCGGTTGCGCGCGCAGCCAGTCGGCCCAGTAGAACTCGAGGTAGTCGGTCGCTTGTGCGGGCTTGCTGTAGCCGATGTCGCGCGTGAAATAGACGAGCGAGCGGTAGCGGTCGTTCGTCATCCCGAGTGTCAGGCCGAGCCCGGTCGGCAGTTGGGCGGTCGTGATCGGCTTGCCTTCGCCGTTCTTGAGGCGCAGATAGCCGCGGCTCTGCATCTGCTGCCAGAACGCGTCGCCCGCGTAGTCGCTGAGGTTGTCCTTGACGACGACATGCACGTGCAGCGCCGGGCCGCCGTCGGGCGTCTCGTAGTAGGTCGACAGGCCGTGGTGGCCGTCGGTCAGGTACAGCGCATCGCCGTTCGGGCCGATCACGACCGGGTTCAGCACCGAGCGGTCGCGGGCGTTCGCGTCGGTCGTCGTGCACGTGTAGCTCGCGGGCTCGCGCAGCACCGACCTGGCCGTGTAGCCGCCCGAAGCGACGCCGCCGAGGCCTTCGTCCGCGCAGAAGTCGTCGAATTTCTTGTCGGGTTGCAGTTCGTAGCGGCCGAGCTTGTAGTAGATCTGGTCGTAGCCGATCGCGCCCTGCGTCGGATGGAGGTCGCCGAGCGTCACGTCGATCAGGTCGCCCGCGCGAGCGGCTTTCCACTTGCCCGGTTGCGGCGTGACGGTGGCGGGCGGCGTGGGGGCGGGCGTGGTCGGAGTACCGCCGGCTGGCGTTTGTGCGTCCGAACGCGCGACGGCGGCGACCTCGTCGCCTCCGCAGGCGGTGAGGGCGAAGACGGCGGACAGGCTGGCGGCAAGGGCGAAACGGATCGGCAGGCGTAGCATCGCGGGCATCGGGTGTCGGTCGGGTTGGCGGGACACCGCGCGGGTCACGGACAGGCGGGACGTGTGACACGTGCGACACGTGCGACCGTGCGCGGGTGCAAGCCCGTCAGCGTGTCACAGGTATTTGACAGTAAATTGAAATGATAGGAGGAAACGGATCGTCAGGCGGGCGGGGGGCCGTCGGGCGGTGTCGCGGCGGCGCGGCGGCGCGCACGCTTCGACGCGCCGTTCACGAGCGCCCAGCGCAGCACCGGCGCGACGACCCGTATGCCGGGCCGGACCACCGCGCGGCGCAGCGGCGCGAACGTCGACACGCCGAGCATGCGCTGCGCCCACGGCGGCAGCAGGTCGATCCCGGCATGCATCATGAGCGACGCGGCCGGCCGCAGCGCGGGCTTCGCGACCGGCACGTTCAGCAGGATGGACATTACTTCGAAGGTGCGCGGCCCGGCCTCGAGCTCGGGCTGCATGCGCGCGAGATACGCGGTCACCTCGGCGCGTGAACGCGGCACCTCGTGTGCGCCGAGCATTTCGGCGATCAATGCCGTTTCGGCGTAGTAGCGATCCTGCAACTCGCCCGGCAGCGCCGGATTCACGTAGCGCACATGCGCGGCGAGGAAACTCGACACTTCCGCGACATGCACCCAGGTCAGCAACGCCGGATCGTCGGCGCGGTACGGCCGGCCGTCCGGCGCGGTGCCCGATATGTGCGCGTGGATCGACTTCACACGCTCGATCAGCGCCAGCGCGTCCGCGCGACTGCCGAACGTCGTACCGGTGATGAACGTGGCGGTGCGCCGCAAGCGGCCCAGGATGTCGGTGCGGAACGACGAGTGATCCCAGACGCCCGCGAGGGCGAGCGGATGGAGCGCCTGCAGCAGCAGCGCGGCGATGCCGCCCGTCATCATCGACGTGAAGTCGGCATGCACGCGCCAGCAGACGGCGTCGGGGCCGAACAGCCCCGGGTCTCCCGGCGGCGAAGAGAGGTCGAGCGACGGGCCGCCACCGCCCGCCGTCAGGTGCGTGACGCCGGCCACGAGCCGCTTGCGGATCGGCTCGGCCCAGCGCGGGCCCGGTGCCGGTGCGGCGGGGTGGTGGCTGGGCGGCGTTGTCATGGCAGGTGCGGCTCGGGCGACGGGTTACTTCCCGTCGGGGGTATCCCACTCGCCGCGTTCGGTGCGGCCGGCGTCGGGCACCGAAAGCCCGAAGTGGCGATACGTGAGCAGCGTCGCGACGCGCCCGCGCGGCGTGCGCTGCAGGAAGCCCTGCTGGATCAGGTACGGCTCGAGTACGTCCTCGATCGTGTCGCGCTCTTCGCCGATAGCCGCCGCGAGGTTGTCGATGCCGACCGGGCCGCCGTCGAACTTGTACAGGATCGCCTCGAGCAGCTTGCGGTCCATCAGGTCGAAGCCGACCGGATCGACGTCGAGCATCGCGAGCGCGGCATCGGCAACGGCCGCGGTGATCTGGCCGTCGGCCTTCACTTCCGCGAAGTCGCGCACGCGGCGCAGCAGCCGGTTTGCAATCCGCGGCGTGCCGCGCGAGCGCTTCGCGATTTCCAGCGCACCGTTCGGATCGATCTGCGCGTTCAGCAGCGACGCCGAACGCCGCACGATGCGCGACAGTTGATCGGCATCGTAGAACTCGAGGCGCGCGACGATCCCGAAGCGATCGCGCAGCGGGTTGGTCAGCATCCCGGCGCGGGTGGTGGCGCCGACCAGCGTGAACGGCTGCAGGTCGAGCTTCACGCTGCGCGCGGCCGGGCCTTCGCCGATCATGATGTCGATCTGGTAATCCTCGAGCGCCGGATACAGGATTTCCTCGACGACCGGCGACAGCCGGTGGATCTCGTCGATGAACAGCACGTCGTTCGCTTCGAGGTTCGTCAGCAGCGCGGCGAGATCGCCCGCGCGCTCGAGCACGGGGCCCGACGTCTGACGCAGGTTCACGCCCATTTCCCGCGCGATGATGTGCGCGAGCGTCGTCTTGCCGAGGCCCGGCGGCCCGAACAGCAGCACGTGGTCGAGCGGCTCGGAGCGGCGCTTGGCGGCTTCGATGAAGATCTCGAGCTGGCCGCGCACCTTTTCCTGGCCGACGTAGTCGTCGAGCTGGCGCGGCCGCAGCGCACGTTCGAACACCTCCTCGTGCGACGAGGCGGGCGTGGCGGCGATGATCCGCTGCTCGGTGGCGAGTTTGTCGGTTTCAATCATGCGGCCATTGTACCGCGCGCCGCTGTCCCGCCCACCTGGCCGAACGGCCGACTGGCGAGCACCGCGCGGCTGCGCGACACTGGCTTCAACGCGCCGTCCGGCGGCGCGTCATGCAGGCGTTACGCCTTCGACAGCGCCTTCAGTGCGAGCTTGATGCCTTCGGATACGCCGGTGCCGGCCGGCACGTTCTTGATCGCGGCGAGGCCTTCCTTCTCGGAATAGCCGAGCGCGAGCAGCGCGTTGAGGATGTCGGTCGCGTGGTCGGACGGCGACGCGGCGCCGGCGAGCGCGCCGAGATCGGCGCCGAGCTTGCCCTTCAGTTCGAGCAGCAGGCGCTCGGCCGTCTTCTTGCCGATGCCGGGCAGGCGCGTGAGGCGCGCGGCGTCCTGCATCGTCACGGCCTGCGCGAGTTCCTGCACGCTCATGCCGGACAGCACGGCGAGCGCCATGCGCGCGCCGATGCCGGTGATCTTCAGCAGCTCGCGGAAGGTCGTGCGTTCCTGCGGCGTCAGGAAGCCGTACAGCAGGTGCGCGTCCTCGCGGACGATCTGCTGCGTGAGCAGCACGACGCGCTCGCCCGTTTGCGGCAGGTTGTAGAAGGTGCTCATCGGCACGTCGATTTCGTAGCCGACGCCGTTGCAGTCGACGAGCAGGTGAGGCGGGTTCTTTTCGAGCAGGATGCCGGCGATGCGACCGATCATGGATGGCGTAATGCGAGGAGGAAAGCGCGAGTGTAGCGCACGTGCGGCGCAATGCCGACGGGATCGGCCATCAGGCCGGGGCGACGGGTGTCGTGGGCGCGCCGCGTTCGGTCGAAACGGTCGATCCGATGCACCGCGCATCGGCATGCGCGGTGTCAGCCGACCAGCCGCCCGCGCCGCACGCGCAGCCCTTTCTTCGCGAGCGCCGGCGCGAGGCCGCCGAGCGTGCTGAGCGTATTGCCGCCGTGGGCATGGCAGATCGCCATGCCGAGCGCGTCGGCCGCGTCGGAGCCCGGTTGTCCGGAGAGGTTGAGCAGCCGCGTGACCATTTCCTGCATCTGCGTCTTGGTCGCGCGGCCGTAGCCGACCACGGCCTGCTTGAGTTGCAGCGCCGTGTATTCGGCGACGGGCAGGCCGCCCGCGACGAGGCCGCAGATCGCGGCGCCGCGCGCCTGGCCGAGCAGCAGCGTCGACTGCGGGTTCACGTTGACGAACACCTTTTCGATCGCGGCCTGGTCGGGTGCATGCTCGCGCACGATGGTCGAGACGCCCTGGAAGATCGTGCCGAGCCGGGTGGCCAGGTCGGCGGTCGGCGTGCGGATCACGCCGCTCGCGACGTAGGCGAGCCGGTGGCCGCTGACGTCGATGATGCCGAAGCCGGTGACGCGCAGGCCGGGGTCGATGCCGAGAATTCGCATGGGTAAGGAGAAAAGCCTGATGCAGCGATACTACAACGAATGGTGCGGTGCGCTGGCCGCACGGTCGCATGCGAGGGCGCCGCGCAATAAAAAACCCGGCGGGTGCGATGCCGCCGGGTCGTCGTGCAGCGGCCGTGCGGGCCGCATGCGATCAGTGACGGAAGTGGCGCACGCCCGTCAGGATCATCGCGATGTTGTGCTCGTCGGCTGCGGCGATCACTTCGTCATCGCGCATCGAGCCGCCCGGCTGGATCACGCAGGTCGCGCCGGCCGCCACGACGACGTCGAGGCCGTCGCGGAACGGGAAGAACGCGTCGGATGCCACTGCCGAGCCGGCCAGCGTCAGGCCCGCGTTCTGTGCCTTGATGCTCGCGATGCGCGCGGAATCGACGCGGCTCATCTGGCCTGCGCCGACGCCGAGCGTCATGCCGTTGCCGCAGAACACGATCGCGTTCGACTTCACGTACTTCGCGACGCGCCACGCGAACAGCAGGTCGTCCATTTCCTTCGGCGTCGGGTGGCGCTTCGTGACGACACGCAGTTCATGCGGCTGCACGTTCTTCGAGTCGAGCGACTGCACGAGCAGGCCGCCGCCCACGCGCTTCAGGTCGAATGCGTTATGGCCGTCGCCGAGCGCGATTTCGAGCAGGCGCACGTTCTGCTTCGCGGCGAACACCTGCTTCGCGGCATCGGAGAACGACGGTGCGATCAGCACTTCGACGAACTGCTTCGCGACGGCCTGGGCAGCCGCTTCGTCGACTTCGCGGTTGAACGCGATGATGCCGCCGAACGCCGAGGTCGGATCCGTCTGGAACGCCTTCGCGTACGCGTCGGCCGAATCGTTGCCAACTGCGACGCCGCACGGGTTCGCATGCTTGATGATCACGCAGGCCGGGGCGTCGAACGTCTTCACGCATTCCCACGCCGCGTCGGAATCCGCGATGTTGTTGTACGACAGTTCCTTGCCCTGCAGCTGGCGATAGTTCGCGAGCGCGCCGGCCGGCGTCGCGAGGTCGCGGTAGAACGCGGCGCTCTGGTGCGGGTTCTCGCCGTAGCGCAGGTCCTGCACCTTGTCGAACGCCATGTTCAGCGTCGCCGGGTACGCGCTGCGCGAGGCGTGCTTCAGCTCGTCGGTCAGGCTCGTCAGGTAGTTCGTGATCGCACCGTCGTATTGCGCGGTGTGCGCGAACACCTTCGTCGCGAGGCGGAAGTTGGTCGCGTAGCCGACCGCGTTGCCGTTCGCCTTCATTTCATCGAGCACGACCGCGTAATCGGCCGGATCGACGACGACTGTCACGTCTCGGTGGTTCTTCGCGGCCGAGCGCAGCATCGTCGGGCCGCCGATGTCGATGTTTTCGATCGCGTCGGCGAGCGTGCAGTCGTCCTTCGCGATGGTCGCGACGAACGGGTACAGGTTCACGACGAGCAGGTCGATCGTCGGGATGCCGTGCTGCTCCAGCGCCTGCATGTGCTCGGGCAGGTCGCGGCGGGCCAGGATGCCGCCGTGCACCTTCGGGTGGAGCGTCTTCACGCGCCCATCGAGCATTTCCGGGAAGCCCGTGTAATCAGCCACTTCGGTAACGGGCAGGCCCGCGTCGGCGAGCAGTTTCGCGGTGCCGCCCGTCGACAGCAGCTTGACACCGAGGTCGGACAGCGACTTCGCGAAGTCGACGATGCCGGTCTTGTCGGAAACGGAAATGAGCGCTTGCTTGATCATGATGGAACCACCAATAGCCAGGGAAACGGGGACGGGACGGCTGCCTACAGCAGGCCGTGCTGCTGCAGCTTCTTGCGCAGCGTATTGCGATTGATGCCGAGGTACTCCGCGGCGAGCGACTGGTTGCCGCCTGCCTGTACGAGCACGACCTCGAGCATCGGCTTTTCGACGCAGGACATCACCATTTCATAGACGTCGTGCGGATTGGAGCCGTCTAGATCCCGGAAATACACGTCCAGGCTCTCGCGGACACATTGTTCGATGTTGTGCTTGCTCATGCTGCTAACTGGTTATGGTCGTCCGACTCGCCCTGGCCGTTTTCCTCTTCGTCATCGACGTAGACGAGGTGGTCCGACAGCGCCTTTTGCGCCTCGAAGAATGCATTGACGGCGGCGAGCTGCTCGCGGGTGGAATCGAGCGTGTTCATCCTGTGCCGGAACCCGTTGGCACCGGAAAGGCCGCGAGTGTACCAGCCGATGTGCTTGCGCGCAGTACGGACTCCCGTGAATTCACCATAGAAAGCGTAGTGGTCTTCCAGGTGTTCGTTCATCACGTGCTGGATCTCGTCGATCAGCGGCGGGGGCAGCAGCTCGCCGGTTTGCAGGAAATGATCGATTTCGCGGAACAGCCATGGCCGACCTTGCGCGGCACGACCGATCATCAGGGCGTCGGCGCCGGTTGCGTCGAGCACGGCCTTCGCCTTCGCGGGCGACGTGATGTCGCCGTTCGCGACGACCGGAATCCGCACCGCTGCCTTCACGGCCGCGATGGTGTCGTATTCGGCGTCGCCGCGGTACAGGTCGGCGCGCGTACGGCCATGCACGGTGAGCATCGAGATGCCGGCGGCTTCGGCCAGGCGCGCGACCGTGATCGCGTTCTTGTGCTCGCGATCCCAGCCCGTGCGGATCTTCAGCGTGACGGGCACCGCATCGGGCCCCGTGCCGACCGCCGCGACGACGGCCTCGACGATCCGCTGCACGAGCGGCTCGTTCTGCAGCAGCGCGGAGCCGGCCGCGACGTTGCAGACCTTCTTCGCCGGGCAGCCCATGTTGATGTCGATGATCTGCGCGCCGTTGTCGACGTTGTAGCGGGCCGCTTCGGCCATCATCGCCGGATCGGCGCCGGCGATCTGGACCGCGATCGGCTCGACCTCGCCTTCGTGATTCGCGCGCCGCATCGTCTTTGCGCTTTTCCACAGCTGCGCGTTGGACGCGACCATCTCGGACACCGCGTAACCGGCCCCCAGCCGCTTGCAGAGCTGGCGGAACGGGCGATCCGTCACGCCGGCCATCGGGGCGACGAACAGGTTGTTACGCAATACGTGAGGGCCGATAACGGGCATCGCAATGGCGCCGCCCGCGGCTGGCGCGGGCAGGGGAAGGGAAGACGGAAACGAGCATTTTACCGTATTCCCATGCCCCGCCGATTTGACCCGGTTTGAGTGGCGCGACTGTGCGCGCCGCGCGTCAGTTGCGCTGGCCGAACATCATCTGGCGCGCGATCAGCTTCTTGAGCGGCGGCACGAACTCGAGCGCGGTGAGCGCGGCACCGCGCAGCAGCGGGAGCGGGCCCGAGTCGATCGTGAACAGGCGGGCCAGCGTGTCGGTCGCGCCGATCGTGAAGCGCCGGTCGAGCGCGCGGCGCGCGTTGAAGGCGGCGAGCGCGGTTGCTTCGAAGCCTTGCGTGGACAGCGTATCGACGAGCGTATGCGCATCGCGCAGCCCGAGGTTGAGCCCCTGGCCCGCGACGGGGTGCAGGGTTTGCGCGGCATTGCCGACGATCGCGACGCGGCCACTGACGAGCGTCTGCGCGGCGTTCAGGCCGAGCGGGAACGACGCGCGGCCCGCGATCGCGACGAACTCGCCCATGCGCTCGCCGAACGCGCTGCCGAGCTCACGCAGGAACGCGTCGTCGGGTAGCGCGGCGCGGCGCGCCGCTTCGTCGGGCGTGCAGCACCAGACGAGCGCGTACTCGGCCTGGCGCGGCCCGCCGAGCGGCAGCAACGCGAGCGGGCCTTCGTGCGTGAAGCGTTCCCATGCGACGTTCGGGCGTGGCGCCGATACCGTGACCGTGCCGACGAGCGCGGTCTGCCCGTAGTCGCGGCGATGCTTGGCTGCATCGGCCTGCTGTTCGTGGAACAGCCCGCCTTCGGCATTGATGACGATGCGCGCGCGCAGTGTGCGCTCGCCTTGCGGGCCGTCGAGCGTCAGCACGACGCCGTCGGCATCCTGCTGCGGTGCACGCGCGGTGGTCGACGTGAGCCAGTCGACGCGCGTGCCGCGCACGGCGCCCGCGAGCGCCTGCACGAGCGAGCCGTAGCGCGCGACATAGCCGAGCGCGGCGAGGTCGTGCTCGTCGCGGTCGATCAGCGTGCGGCCGAAATGGCCGCGCTGCGATACGTGGATATGTTCGATCGGCGTCGCATCGACGGGCCACGCGAGCGTGTCGAGCAGCACGCGGCTGCCGTGCGACACCGCGATCGCGCGCGGATCGTTCGTGCTCGCGGCCGGCTCGCGTGCATCGATCAGCACGATCGATGCATGCTGCGTGGCGCTGCGGCGCGCGAGCCAGCCGGCGAGCGCGAGCCCGACGGGGCCCGCGCCGACGATGGCGAGGTCGTAGTCCGGCGTGGCCGGGGAGGAAGCGGTCGTCATCTTGATTCGTGAAACGGAGGTAACGGTCGGCGGCAGCCGGTCATGCGCCCGCGCGCATCAGCGCCTCGATCTCGTCCGCCGCAACGGGCACGCCGCGCGTGATCAGCTCGCAGCCGTGCTCGCGCACGATCGCGTCGTCCTCGATGCGGATGCCGATGTTCCAGTACTCGGGCGGCACGTCGTCGGCGGCGCGCACGTACAGGCCGGGTTCGACCGTCAGCGTCATGCCGGCCTTCAGCGTGCGCCACGGCAGCGCGCCGTTGCCGTCGCGCTCGGCGAGCCGCTCGCGGTAGTCGCCGCAATCGTGCACGTCCATGCCGATCCAGTGGCCGGTGCGATGCATGTAGAAGCGCGTGTACGCACGCTCGGCGATCACGTCGTCGACGTTCGAGAAGCGCGTTTTCGGGATGATGCCGGTGTCGAGCAGCCCCTGCGCGAGCACGCGCACGGCGGCGTCGTGTGGCGCCTCGAACGGCACGCCCGCACGCGTCGCGTCGATCGCGGCCTGCTGCGCGGCGAGCACGATGTCGTACAGCGTGCGCTGCGCGGGCGAGAAGCGCCCGTTGGCCGGGAACGTGCGCGTGATGTCCGACGCGTAGCCGTCGAGTTCGCACGCGGCGTCGATCAGGATCAGGTCGCCGTCCTTCGCGGCTGCGTTGCCGGCCGGGTAGTGCAGCACGCACGCGTTCGCGCCGGCCGCGACGATCGAGCCGTACGCGGGCGACTGCGCGCCGTGCTTGCGGAACACGTACAGCAGCTCGGCTTCGAGTTCGTATTCGCGGATGCCGGGGCGGCACGCCTGCATCGCGCGGCGGTGCGCGAGCGCGGAGATGTGCGCGGCGCGCATCATGACTGCGAGCTCGTGCTCGTCCTTCACGAGCCGCATGTCGTCGAGCAGCGGCGTGAGGTCGAGCATCGCGTCCGGCGCGGCGACGCCCGTGCGCGCCAGCGCGCGCACCGCGTCGACCCAGCCTGCGAGCTGGCGGTCGAAGTCGGCCGACGCGCCGAACCGGTAGTGCACGGTGCCCGAGTCGGCGAGCAGGCGCGGCATCTCGGTGTCGATCACGTCGACCGCGAACGCCGCGTCGAAGCCGAACGCGTCGCGCGCGGCTTCGGGCCCGTAATGGAAGCCTTCCCAGATCTCGCGGTCGGCATTCTTGCCGCGGCAGAACAGGATCGACTCCGGCGCCCCGTGCGGTGCGGCCGCGTTCAGCACGAGCACGGCATCCGGCTCGCTGAAGCCCGTCAGGTAATGGAAGTAGCTGTCGAACCGGTACGGATAGTCCGCATCGCGGTTGCGCGGCACTTCGGGCGCGGTGGGGACGATGGCGACGCCGCCGCCGGCGGCACGCAGTGCGGCGAGCACGCGTTCACGGCGCTGGCGGTAGACGTCGACGGCGATGGCGGTATCGAGGGGCGCGTTCATTCGTGCGATTGTAGCGCCGCGGGAGGCCGCGCGTGAGAGCGGGGCGGGAAGCTGCGCCGAAAGGCCCGCGTGGCGGTTGTTGCAAACCATCCACAGGCCGGCCGGGCGATTTTCTATCACGCAACGCTGGCCGGTTATGATCGACGACAACGTATACTCCCGGCGGTTCCCAAAAAAAGGCAGATGATGAAATTAATCGGTTCGCTCAGCAGCCCGTACGTCCGCAAGGCGCGGATCGTGCTGGCTGAAAAGAAGATCGACTACAAACTGGAGCTCGAGAACGTGTGGGCGCCGGAGACGGATATTCATGCATCGAATCCGCTCGGCAAGGTCCCGTGCCTCGTGATGGAGGATGGTGCCGCGGTGTTCGATTCCCGCGTGATCTGCGAATACGCCGACACGCTGTCGCCGGTCGGCAAGCTGATTCCGCCGTCGGGCCGCGAGCGTCTCGAGGTTCGCTGCTGGGAAGCGCTGGGCGACGGCGTGATCGATGCGGCAGTCGCGATTCGCGTCGAACATACGATGCGCGACGAAGCGCAGCGCAGCGCGACCTGGATCGCACGCCAGCAACGCAAGATCGACGACGGTCTCGTCGCGATGTCGCAGGGGCTCGGCGGCAAGACGTGGTGCGTCGGTAATCATTACACGCTCGCCGACATCGCACTTGGCTGCGCGCTCGGCTATCTCGACTTCCGGATGCCCGAGCTCAACTGGCGCGATCGCCACCCGAACCTCGACAAGCACTTCGTGAAGCTGCTGCAGCGGCCGTCGTTCGCCGACACGCTGCCGCAGAACTGAGCCGCACGCGACGCATTCACGCGTTCGCGCATTCGGCAGACGAAAGAAAAGCGCCCCGCGGGGCGCTTTCCTTTTGGCCGGGCCGCCCCGTGGCGGGGGCGGTCGCACGCGTCATTCGATCGACGCGTACACGGCCTCGCCGAGCGTGAACGAATCGCTGCGCGCAATCGGCCACCACTTGTCGTACAGCGAGAAGCCGCAGGTCTGGCCGTCGAGCAGCGCACCGGGTTTCAGGTACTTCAGCAACTGCGACATCAGCCGCACTTCATGCGGCGCGACCCGCTGCACGATGTGATGCGCGCGCAGCTCGGACGGATGCGCGAGGCCGGCCGCCTGCACGAGTTCCTGCAACGCATGCAGCGTATTGCGGTGGAAGTTGTACACGCGCTCGGCCTTGTCGGGCACGACGAGTGCGCGCTGGCGCACCGGATCCTGCGTGGCGACGCCGGTCGGGCAGCGATCGGTGTGGCAGTGCTGCGCCTGGATGCAGCCGACCGCGAACATGAAGCCGCGCGCCGAGTTCACCCAGTCCGCGCCGATCGCGAGCGTGCGGGCGATGTCGAACGCGGTGATGATCTTGCCGCTCGCGCCGAGCTTCACGCGATCGCGCACGCCGATCCCCACGAGCGTGTTGTGCACGAGCAGCAGCCCTTCCTGCAGCGGCACGCCGACGTGGTCGGTGAATTCGAGCGGCGCCGCGCCCGTGCCGCCTTCCGCGCCGTCGACGACGATGAAGTCCGGCACGATGCCGGTCTCGATCATCGCCTTCGCGATCCCGAAGAATTCCCACGGATGGCCGACGCACAGCTTGAAGCCGGTCGGCTTGCCGCCCGACAGCGTGCGCAGCCGTTCGACGAATTCGAGCAGCCCGCGCGGCGTCGAGAACTCCGAGTGCGTCGCGGGCGAGATGCAGTCCTTGCCCATCGGCACGCCGCGCGTCTCGGCGATTTCCGGCGTGATCTTCGCGGCCGGCAGCACGCCGCCGTGGCCGGGCTTCGCGCCCTGCGACAGCTTGACCTCGATCATCTTGACCTGCGGATCGGCGGCCTGCTTCGCGAACTTGTCGGGGTTGAAGGTGCCGTCGTCGTTGCGGCAGCCGAAGTAGCCGGACGCGATTTCCCAGATGATGTCGCCGCCGTTCTCGCGGTGGTATTTCGACAGCGAGCCTTCGCCCGTGTCGTGAGCGAACCCGCCTTTCTTCGCGCCGAGGTTCAGCGAGCGGATCGCGTTCGCGGACAGCGAGCCGAAGCTCATCGCCGAGATGTTGAAGATCGAAATGTCGTACGGTTGCGCGCGATTCGCGCCGACGCGGACGCGGAAATCGTGGTTCGGCAGTTTCGTCGGCGCGAGCGAGTGGCTGATCCATTCGTGCGCGACGGCCTTCACGTTCAGCTCGGTGCCGTACGGGCGATTGTCGGCGACGTTCTTTGCGCGCTGGTAGACGAGGCTGCGCTGCGCGCGGGAGAACGGCTTCTCGTCGGTGTCGTCCTCGACGAAATACTGGCGGATTTCAGGTCGGATGAATTCGAACAGGAAGCGGAAGTGGCCCCAGAGCGGATAGTTGCGCAGGATCGCGTGGCGGTCCTGCTTCAGGTCGTACAGGCCGAGCGCGACGAGGGCGGCGGGGATGACGAGCCACAGCCACGACAGCACGTGGGCCGACGCGAGCGCGGCTGTCGCGATGAGCAGCAGAACAGCGCACCACATCGCGATATAGCGTCTTGAAAGCATGGGGACTCCATAAGAATCTTGAAATGCCGCCATGCGTACGCTGCGCAGCGGCGCGCCGGCCGCGACGGAATCGAGTTCCGCCGGGCGCGGCGTGCCGCAAGTCTAAACCGAATAGATGTCAGCGTGCTTCGGCGAGCGCCCGCGCGTGGCCGTCCGCCGGGGCGGCCTGGCCGGACTGGCCGGCGGCCGCGGATTCGATGATCCCGCCGCCGAGGCAGATCTCGCCGTCGTACAGCACGGCCGACTGGCCGGGCGTGACGGCCCACTGCGCGTCGTCGAACGCGAGCGAGAAGCGCGCTTCGCCTGCCGGGCCGAACGCGGCCCGGCCGAACGTGCACGCCGCGTCGGCCTGCCGGTAGCGGGTCTTCGCGCCGCACGCGAAGCCTTCGGCCGGCGGCTCGCCGGCGACCCAGCTCACGTTGCCGGCAACGAGTTCGCGCGCCAGCAGCCACGGATGATCGTGACCCTGCACGACATACAGCGTGTTCGACGCGATGTCCTTCGCGGCGACGAACCACGGATCGCCGTTGCCGCTCTTGCTGCCGCCGAGGCCGATGCCCTTGCGCTGGCCGAACGTGTAGAACGCGAGGCCGATGTGCTCGCCGACGACCTTGCCGTCCGGCGTCTTCATCGGGCCGGGTTTCGTCGGCAGATAGCGGTTCAGGAAATCGCGGAACGGCCGTTCGCCGATGAAGCAGATGCCCGTCGAATCCTTCTTCTTCGCGTTCGGCAGCCCGATCTGCGCGGCGATCTCGCGCACCTTCGTCTTCGGGATCTCGCCGAGCGGGAACATCGTCTTCGACAGTTGCGCCTGGTTCAGCCGGTGCAGGAAGTACGACTGGTCTTTCGTATGATCGAACGCCTTCAGCAGTTCGAAACGCCCGTCGCGCTCGCGCACGCGCGCGTAGTGGCCGGTCGCGATCATTTCCGCGTCGAGCGACATCGCGTGATCGAGGAACGCCTTGAACTTGATCTCGGCGTTGCACAGCACGTCGGGGTTCGGCGTGCGGCCGGCCGAGTATTCGCGCAGGAATTCGGCGAACACGCGATCCTTGTATTCCGCCGCGAAGTTGACCGCTTCCACGTCGATGCCGATCAGGTCGGCCACCGACACGACGTCGATCCAGTCCTGGCGCGTCGAGCAGTATTCGCCGTCGTCGTCGTCTTCCCAGTTCTTCATGAACAGGCCGACCACGTCGTAGCCCTGTTCCTTCAGCAGCCATGCGGTCACCGACGAATCGACACCGCCCGACATGCCCACCACTACACGGCGCTTGCTCATTTGTTGACCGCCTGACGTTCGAATGCATCGGGGCGCGGCGCGACCGAATGCGTGTGCACGAAATCGAGCGGAATGCGCCGCCCGGCGAGGTAATCGTCGACGCAGCGCATCACCGCGGGCGAGCGATGGCGCTCGTGGCACGCGCGCAGTTCGTCGGCGCTCATCCACAGCGTGCGGACGATACCGTCGTCGAGCGCGTGGCCCGCCATCGGCTCGCCGGCCGTGCCGCAGAACGTGAAGCGCAGGTAGGTCGCGCCGGCGGTGCCGGGACGGTCGTAGTGCGCGAGATAGACGCCGACGAGCGCGTCGGGCGTGAACGGGTGCGCGGTTTCCTCGAGCGTCTCTCGGATCACGGCGTCGGCCAGCGTTTCGCCGGCTTCGAGATGGCCTGCCGGCTGGTTGATGCGCAGGCCCGACGAGGTTTCTTCCTCGATCACGAGAAAGCGGCCGGCGTGCTCGACGAGCGCGGCGACCGTCACATGCGGGGTCCAGATTTCGGGTTTCATGGATCGGCATTTTACCGGTTGCGCCCGAACGCTGCCGGTCGGTGCGCTAAACGATTCCGACCCTCTAGATTCGTCTGTCCCGCCGATGCGCGGCGACGCCGGCCGGGCTGGCGTCGCAATCTCGCACGATCGGGCGGAGCGTGCTGGTACGGCCATCGCTTTCGCCTAAAGTGGATGATGAGTGCCGATGCTCGTGAGCCGGTAGTCAGCCTGTCCGGCTCGTTGTGCAGCAGAAATCGCAAGAAACGAATTACTGACAACGACTGGAGGGACCGACGATGCATATTGGCGTGCCTGCTGAAACGCGGGCGAACGAGGCGCGTGTGGCTGCGACGCCGGAAACCGTGAAGAAATACGCGGCGGCCGGCCATCGCGTCAGTATCGCGAAGGGAGCCGGCATCGCAGCCAGTTATCCGGACCAGGCTTACGCGGCCGCCGGTGCCGAACTGACCGGCCAGTCGGCCGCTTTCGATGCCGACATCGTGCTGAAGGTCCAGGCGCCTACCGACGCCGAACTGCCGTTGCTCAAGCGCGGCTCCGTGGTGGTCGGCATGCTCGAGCCGTTCAACGGCGAGCAGGCGGCGAAACTCGCAGCGGCCGGCGTGACGGGCTTCGCGCTCGAAGCCGCGCCGCGCACGACGCGCGCGCAGAGTCTCGACGTGCTGTCGTCGCAGGCGAACATCGCCGGCTACAAGGCCGTGCTGGTAGCTGCGGCGCTGTATCCGCGCTTCTTTCCGATGCTGATGACGGCTGCGGGCACGGTGAAGGCTGCGCGCGTGCTGATCCTCGGCGCGGGCGTCGCGGGCCTGCAGGCGATCGCGACCGCGAAGCGCCTCGGCGCGGTGATCGAGGCGTCCGACGTGCGGCCGGCCGTGAAGGAACAGATCGAGTCGCTCGGCGCGAAATTTCTCGACGTCCCGTACGAAACCGACGAAGAGCGCGAGGCTGCGCAAGGGGTGGGCGGTTACGCGCGCCCGATGCCGCCGTCGTGGCTCGGCCGCCAGGCGGCGCTCGTGCACGAGCGTGCGAAGCAGGCCGACATCGTGATCACCACCGCGCTGATTCCCGGGCGCCCGGCACCGACCTTGATCTCGGTCGAAACCGTGCAGTCGATGAAGCCGGGCTCGGTGCTCGTCGATCTCGCGGCCGGCCGCGGCCCGGAATTCGACGGCCGCAAGAGCGGCAATTGCCCGCTGACGGTCGCCGACCAGGTGATCGTGCACGACGGCGTGACGATCGCCGGCTACACGAATCTCGCGTCGATGGTCGCATCGGACGCGTCGGCGCTGTATGCGCGCAACCTGCTCGACTTCATGAAGCTGATCGTCACGAAGGAAGGCACGCTCAACATCGATCTGACCGATGACATCATCGCCGCGACGCTCGTGTGCCGCGACGGCGAAGTCGCGCGCAAGTAACCGGGGAGAGGAGGAGACCATGGAAGTCATCAATCACACGGTGATCAACGTGATCATCTTCGTGCTGGCGGTGTACGTCGGTTACCACGTGGTGTGGAACGTCACGCCGGCGCTGCATACGCCGCTGATGGCGGTGACCAACGCGATCTCGGCGATCGTGATCGTCGGCGCGATGCTCGCGGCGGCGCTCGCCGTCGGCACGACCGGCAAGGTGTTCGGCACGCTCGCGGTCGCGCTCGCGGCCGTCAACGTGTTCGGCGGCTTCCTCGTGACGAGGCGCATGCTCGAGATGTTCCGCAAGAAGGCGCCCAGGCAGGCCGAGGGCGGCAAGGAGGGCGCGCGATGAGCATGAACGTCGTCACGCTGCTGTACCTCGTCGCATCGGTGTGCTTCATCCAGGCGCTGAAAGGCCTGTCGAACCCGAAGAGCGCGCGGCGCGGCAACCTGTTCGGGATGGCCGGGATGGCCATCGCGATCCTCACGACGACTGCGCTGATCGTCAAGCAGGCCGCGTGGCTCGGCGCGAACCTGCCGCTCGGCCTCGCGCTGGTGCTCGGCGCGCTGATCGTCGGCGGCGGCGTGGGGGCGTTCGTCGCCGCGCGCGTCGAGATGACGAAGATGCCGGAACTCGTCGCGGCGATGCACTCGCTGATCGGTCTCGCAGCCGTGTGCATCGCGTACGCGGTGGTGTCGGAGCCGGAAGCGTTCGGGCTCGTGCCGCAGGACGCGGTGTCGTCGAACTTCATCCCGTACGGCAACCGCGTCGAGCTGTTCATCGGCACGTTCGTCGGCGCGATCACGTTTTCCGGTTCGGTGATCGCGTTCGGCAAGCTGTCGGGCAAGTACACGTTCCGGCTGTTCCAGGGCGCGCCGGTCGTGTATGCGGGCCAGCACCTGCTCAACCTGATGCTCGCGCTCGCGATGCTCGGCTTCGGCATCCTGTTCTTCATCACGCAGTCGTGGCTGCCGTTCGTCATCATGACGGCGATCGCGTTCGTGCTCGGCGTGCTGATCATCATCCCGATCGGCGGCGCGGACATGCCGGTGGTCGTGTCGATGCTGAACTCGTACTCCGGGTGGGCGGCGGCCGGCATCGGCTTCTCGCTGAACAACGCGATGTTGATCATCGCAGGCTCCCTCGTCGGCTCGTCGGGCGCGATCCTGTCGTACATCATGTGCCACGCGATGAACCGCTCGTTCTTCAACGTGATCCTCGGCGGTTTCGGCGGCGACGCGGCGGCCGGTGGCGCCGCGGGCGCGAAGGAGCAGCGGCCGGTGAAGTCGGGTTCGGCCGAAGACGCGTCGTTCATGCTCGGCAACGCTGAAACGGTCGTGATCGTGCCGGGCTACGGGCTCGCCGTGGCCCGTGCGCAGCACGCGCTGAAGGAGCTGACCGACAAGCTGATCGAGAAGGGCATCGACGTGAAGTATGCGATCCATCCGGTCGCGGGCCGGATGCCGGGGCACATGAACGTGCTGCTCGCGGAAGCGGAGGTGCCGTACGAGATCGTCCACGAGATGGAGGGCATCAACGGCGAATTCGGCCAGGTCGACGTCGTGCTCGTGCTCGGCGCGAACGACGTCGTGAACCCGGCCGCGAAGAACGATCCGGCATCGCCGATCGCGGGGATGCCGATCATCGAGGCGTACAAGGCGCGCACGGTGATCGTCAACAAGCGCTCGATGGCGGCCGGCTACGCAGGGCTCGACAACGACCTGTTCTACATGGACAAGACGATGATGGTGTTCGGCGACGCGAAGAAGGTCATCGAGGACATGGTGAAGTCGGTCGATTAGCACACGCGCCGGCAACGCGGCTGCCTGCTTCGATTCGCGGGCAGCGTGACCGGACTGGCCCGACTGGCCGGGTTTCTTTCATGGTGCGACGAGGTGCGCGACGCATGCGGCGATCGTGTCGCGGACGCGCACGATCGCCGGGTCGCGCTGCGTGCTCGTGCGCCAGCCGATCTCCACCGGGTAGTGAGGCAAGTCGACCGGGCACGCGAGCGCGCGCAGCGGTGTGGATTGGGCGATCGCGCGCGCCGCGTGCGCGGGAATCGTCGCGACCGCGTCGGAGCCGGCGAGCAGGTACGGCAACGCGGCGAAATGCGTGGTCGACGCCGCGACGCGCCGTTTGTGGCCGAGCGTGGCCAGCGCCTCGTCGACGATCCCGATCACGCCGCCCGACGATACGAGCAGGTGGTCGCGACGCAGGAAATCGGCGAGGGTCAGCGTGCGCGGCGGCCGCGGGCGGGCGGCCGGATCGATCAGGCACGCATAGCCGCCCGTCGCCACTGCGCGCCGGCTGAGCCCGTTCGCCGAGAAGCCGCCCGACGCGATCGCGAGGTCGACGCCGTGGCGCAGCAGCGCGTCGCCGGCGATGCCGCTGTGCGTCTGCCGGAAGATCAGCCGGATGCCGGCGGCTTCCCGTGCAACGGCGTCGATGAGCGCGCGGCCGAGCGCGATCTCGAAATCGTCCGACAGCCCGATCGAGATCGTGCGGCCGATGCGGTCGCCGCCGTCGGCCGCGATCGCGAGGCTTTCGCGGCAGCGGTCGAGCGCATCGGACAGGATCGGCTTCAGCTCGTCCGCGCGTGGCGTCGGCGCGAGCCCGCGGCCGGTGCGCACGAACAGCGGATCGGCATAGATCACGCGCAGCCGCGCCAGCGCCGCGCTCACCGCCGACTGCGTGAGGCCGAGCCGCAGCGCCGCGCGGCTCGCGCCGCCTTCCTCGTACAGCGCCTCGAACACCTTCAGCAGGTTCAGGTCGAGGCGGGCGATATCATCTGCATTCATGACACTTATCGTTCTATCGATTTGATCGATGACATCATATCGATAAAGATGGCGTTACCCCATTCACCGGAGACGCCTTCATGTCCACGTCAGTCATCGCCGCGCTGCAGATCGGCGCCTCGCCCGCCGGCACGCGCGCCACGCTCGACACGATCCTCGGCTACGAAACCGCGATCCGCGACAGCGGCGCGTCGCTCGTCGTGCTGCCCGAGGCCGTGCTCGGCGGCTATCCGAAAGGCGAGATCTTCGGCACGCGGCTCGGCTACCGGCTGCCCGAAGGCCGCGACGCGTATGCGCGCTATGCTGCGCAGGCGATCGACGTGCCGGGGCCGGAAACCGACGAACTGGCCGCGCTGTCGCAGCGCTCGGGCGCGAGCCTCGTGGTCGGCGTGATCGAGCGCGGCGGCAGCACGCTGTACTGCACGGCGCTGTTCTTCGATCCGCGCGACGGGCTCGTCGCGAAGCACCGCAAGCTGATGCCGACCGGCACCGAGCGCCTGATCTGGGGGCAGGGCGACGGCTCGACGCTGCCCGTCGTCGACACGGCCGCTGGCCGCGCGGGCGCCGCGATCTGCTGGGAGAACCACATGCCGCTGCTGCGCTGCGCGATGTACGCGAAGGGCGTGCAGATCTGGTGCGCGCCGACCGTCGACGAGCGCGACGTCTGGCAGAGCTCGATGCGGCACATTGCGCACGAGGGGCGCTGCTTCGTCGTCAGTGCGTGCCAGGTGCAGCCTTCGCCGCGCGCGCTCGGCATCGACGTGCCGGGCTGGGACCCGGAACGGCCGCTGATCCGCGGCGGCAGCGTGATCGTCGGGCCGCTCGGCGACCTGCTGACGGAGCCGCTGATCGGCGAAGCCGGGCTCGTGACCGCGCGCATCGATACCGACGAACTCGTGCGGGCGCGCTACGACTTCGACGTGGTCGGGCATTACGCGCGGCCCGACGTGTTCTCGCTGCACGTCGACGAGCGGCCGAAGCGGACGGTGGTGTTCGGCGCGTAGGAAGCGCGGGCCGGGCGCTGCACGGCGGCCCGGAACATGAATGGCGGCGGCGCGTAGCGCGCACGCCGTCGTGCCGCGTCAGCGCATCGGCGCTTCCGCGATCCGCATGTAGTCGGCGATCCGCCGCCCTTCCATGTCCGGAAACTGCTCGTGCACGGTGATGTCGCCCATCCTTGCGATGTCGAAGGTGCGGAAATCGTCGCGCAGCTCGCACCACGCGCCGATCGTCCAGCGCCCGCCCCAGTAGACGAGCCCGAGCGGCCACACGCGGCGTTGCGAATGCGCGCCGAGCCGGTCGCGGTAGCCGAAGCTGACGACGTGGCGTGTGTCGATGGCCTGGTGGATCGCGTCGACCTTCGCGCAAAACGTCTCGTCGATGTGGAACGACGGCGCGAACACGGGCAGCCGGTCGAGCGCCGTGCGCTTGTCGGCCGGCATGGCCGACGCGATCTTCGCGAGTGCCGAACGCGCGCCGCTCGCGAAGCGCGCACCGCCCCAGGTTTCGAGCATGCGTGCGCCGGTGGCGAGCGCCGCGAGCTCCTCGGCCGTGAACGTGAGCGGCGGCAGGCTCGCGTTGCGGTTCAGCCGGTAGCCGATGCCGGCTTCGCCTTCGATCGGCACCCCTGACAGTTGCAGGTCGCGCACGTCGCGATAGACCGTGCGCGGCGACACCGACAGCCAGTCGGCCAGCTGCTGCGCGGTCGTGAGGCGACGCCCGCGCAGCAGCTCGGCGATCTGGAACAGTCGGTCGGCACGGCGCGTCATGACGGCACCTCGATTCCAGCGGCAGTGGGGACTTCGCGATGATAGCGCCGCGCGAGCCGGCCGGCCGCTGCGCTCAGTGGCATTTCGGCGCGTGCAGGCCGACGCGGTTGCCTTCGGTGTCGATCAGGTAGCCGACGTAGCCGTAGTTGTTCGGCAGCTCGACGACCGCCCCCTGCACGACGCCGCCCGCGCGCTTCGCGCGTTCGAGCGCCGCGACGACCGATTCGCCGGCGTTCAGGTAGACGAGCACGCCGTTCGCGCTCGGCTTCATCTGCTGCGGATCGAACACGATGCTGCCGCCCGTGCTCGACGCGTCGCGGTCGAACGTGGCCATCGGCACGCCGCCGATGACGGCGCGCTGCAGCGTCGTTTGCAGCACGGTTTCGTAAAAGCGGATCGCCCGGTCGAAATCGAGGGACGGAATGTCGAACCACGCGATCGCGCGTTCCAGGGTAGCGGTGGCAGTGGCAGTTGCGGACGTCATGACGAGCTCCTTGTTGCGTTGTTATTCGGGTTCGGTGCGGAAACCAGGCTTGCATTGCGCCGGGATTGCAGTGTGATCGCGGCCTGCTGACACCGTATTGTCAGTAGCGTTGTCATCCTTGACATGCAACTGTTTGGTTGCATAATAAGGTCATCGACCCGGGAGCGGCATGGATCTCGTTTTCAAGGCGCTGGCCGATGCCACGCGCCGCCAGTTGCTTGACCTGCTGTACGCGAAAAGCGGACAGACCCTGTCCGAGCTGTGCGACGGGCTCGCGATGAGCCGGCAGGCCGCGAGCAAGCATCTCGCGCTGCTCGAGGCCGCGAATCTCGTCGCGACGACGTGGCGCGGCAGGGAGAAGCTGCATTACCTGAATCCGGTGCCGATCCACGACATCGCGGAACGCTGGATCGGCAAGTTCGAGCGCCAGCGCCTGCAGGCGCTGGCGGATCTCAAGCGCGGGCTGGAAGCGGCCGGCGATTCTGGAGACGACGATGAGTAATCCCGCCTTTGTGTACGTGACGTTCATTGCATCGACGCCCGAGCGCGTGTTCGACGCGCTGACCAACGCCGAGCTGACGAAGGACTACTGGGTGCGGCATCGCAACGCGTCGCCCGACTGGCGGCCGGGCTCGCGCTGGGAACATCAGGACTACGACGATCCGTCGCGGGTCGACATCGTCGGCGAAGTGGTCGAGCACGATCTGCCACGCAAGCTGGTCGTCACGTGGCGCACGCCGTCGGGGGAGGGCGAGGAATCGCGCGTGACCTATCTCGTCGAGCCGCACGAGGGCGTCGTGAAGCTGACCGTCACGCACGACGGGCTGGTGCCGGGCTCGGAGATGGATCGCGGGATTCGCGGCGGCTGGCCGGTCGTGCTGTCGAGCCTCAAGACGCTGCTCGAGACGGGGCAGGCGCTGTCGTTCACGATGGGGCGCTGGGACTGCTCGAAGCACTGAAACGAAACGCCGCCGTTGCCGCGGGTGCGGTCACGGCGGCGTTCCGGTGGCCGCAGCGGGGCCGCACCGGCGGCCCCATCGCGACGATGATGCGGATTACGCGTCGCCTTCGGGCGTGGCCGGGCGCGCCTTCACGCTGCCGGCGATCAGGTCGAAGCGGAACAGCCGGCATTCGAGCGCGCCGTTGAACAGCGGCGTCTTCGCCGATTCGCGCAGCCGCAGCTGGCCCGGCAGCGAACGGTCGGACGTCAGCAGGAACGCCTGCCAGCCCGTGAAGCGCTGCTTCAGCGCATCGCCGAGCGCGTTGAAGAACTCGCTGTCCGGCGCGTCGGTGTGGGTGCGGCGGAAGGCGTCGTCGTTGCCGCGGTTGCGGCCCGTCTCGCGCACCTCGCCACGCGCGCTGCGGCCGCGCACCTCGATCCGCTCGCCATACGGCGGGTTCGCGAGGATGATGCCCGGGCCGTCGCACGGCGGCGTCATTCCGCGGGCGTCGACCTGCTTGAGCCACACCGACGGCACGCCCGCGCGCTCGAGGTTCGCGCGCGCCTTCTCGAGCATGTCGCCGGAGATGTCGCTGCCGTACACGCCGAGCGCTTCGCCGCGCTTGCCGCGCGCCGCGCGCTTCGCGTCCAGTGCCGGGACCTTCAGCCCCTGCCACGCGGTAATGTCGTATTGCTTGAGTTTCTCGAAGCCGAACCGGCGCTCGACGCCCGGCGCCACGCCGAGCGCGATCTGCGCGGCTTCCGCGAGGAACGTGCCGCTGCCGCACATCGGGTCGTACAGCGCCGTGCCGGGCGTCCAGCCCGTCAGGCGCAGGATGCCGGCCGCGAGGTTCTCGCGCAGCGGTGCCGCGCCCTTGTCGAGCCGCCAGCCGCGCTTGAACAGCGGCTCGCCCGACGTGTCGAGGTACAGCGTGCACTCGCCCGCCGTCAGGAAGGCGAACACGCGCACGTCCGGTGCACCCGTGTCGATGCTCGGGCGCGCGCCGGTCTTGTCGCGCATCCGGTCGCAGATCGCGTCCTTCACGCGCAACGTCGCGAATTCGAGGCTCTTCAGCGGCGACTTGATCGCGGTGATGTCGACGCGCAGCGTCTGCGTGGCCGCGAACCAGCGCTCCCACGGCTGCTCGAGCGCGAGCGCGTAGACGTCCTGCTCGTTGCGGTATGCGCGATGCGCGATCTTCAGCAGGACCCGGCTCGCGATCCGCGAATGGAGGTTCGCGGCCATGCCGGCGGCCCAGCCGCCGCTGAAGTGGACGCCGCCCGGCACCTGCGCGCCCGCGGTGAACGGCGCGCCGTTCAGGTGGCGGCCGGCGATTTCGGCCAGCTCGGCGGCAAGCGCCGCTTCGA
>NZ_JAAGPP010000066.1:0-46165 GCF_017104975.1 Burkholderia sp. Ac-20344 | reverse complement strand
TCGGGAATACGTCGAGCAGCTCGGGATAGGTATGACCCGAGAAGCTGTCGCTTTCGACCGTCGTGATCGTGGTCGGGATGTTGAATACCTTCGCGGCCTTTGCCAGCCCGACGACGTTGTTCTTCAGTACCTGGCGGTCGATCGACTGCACGCCGAATGCCATCTGCGGCTGCTGGTCGATGAAGATCAGCTGGCTGTTCTGCGGAGTCAGTACTTCAAGCTTCGGATTGCTCATGGCGGTCATGTCCTTTGACGTGGAGAAGAATAAAGCCGGCCTCGCCGGCAAGCCGGGGTTGGGGCGCCCGATGCGCTGCGCTGGGAGGTTTTCCTGCCAACCTGCTCCATTCAATACGGAAACCTCCAGCAATGCCAATTAATCGTTCTGTTTAAAAACATCCTTAAAACAATTCCTGAAAACTTCTTAAATCAATTGAATTGACACGCCCCACCGGCATTGACCTGATAGGCTATTCCCCGACTACGTCCGCTCATCGACCCGGATTTATCCGAACATTTCCAAACGGTTGTCATTCACTTCAATTTATATTATGAAACCGTATATTTCATCGCTATTGGCCGGCATTCTCGCCGGCGCCGTGTACGCGTTGATCGGCGTGCCATCGCCCGCTCCGCCCACCATTGCGCTGGCCGGCCTGTTGGGCATCCTCGCCGGCGAACAGATCCTGCCGGTCGCTCGCCGGATGCTCGGAGGCATCCACCTGAAGGCCGCATGGAGCGAGGCGAAGTGCAACCAGCACATGTTCGGCTCGCTGCCCGGCGCCCAGCCGTCCAACGCCGCGGCGAAACACCGCGGCTCGACGCCGACATGACGGATCGTCATTGACTGGACAAAGCGATTTCCGGCGGTAACATGGCAGCCCGACGCCCGCCTGTGAAATCCAACATGAAGCTGTCATTCGAAGCGCTCGAAGCGCTGGACGCGATCGACCGCACCGGCACGTTCGCCGAAGCCGCGGAACGGCTGCATCGCGTACCGTCGGCCCTGACTTACCTCGTGCAAAAGCTCGAGAGCGACCTCGGCGTCGTACTGTTCGACCGCAGCGGACGCCGTGCGAAGCTCACGCATGCGGGTCGCGTCGTCGTCGAAGAAGGCCGGCGGCTCCTGCATGCGGCGGAACAGCTCGAACTCAAGGCGCAGCGCGCGCAGCAAGGCTGGGAAACCGAGGTACGCATCTGTATCGACGAGATCCTGCCGTTCGACGCACTATGGCCCTACGTGCATGCGTTCTACGCGCTGGAAATGAACACGCGGCTGCGGCTCTCCACCGAAGTGCTCGGCGGTACCTGGGACGCACTGGTTTCGCGCCGCGCGGATCTCATCGTCGGCGCGGCGGGCGAGCCGCCGGAACTGCCGGGCATCGTTGCGCGACCGATCGGCACGCTCAGGCACGTGTTCGCAGTCGCCCCCACCCATCCGCTCGCCGCGCTGCCCGAACCGCTGGCGGTAGCGTCGGTCGTCGAGCATCGCGGCGCCGTCATCAGCGATACGTCGCGCGAATTGCAGCCGCGCTCGATCGCCGTCAATGCCGGGCAGCCGACACTCGCGGTACCCACCCTGGCCGCCAAACTGGCCGCGCAGTGCGAAGGACTCGCCGTGGGCATGCTTCCGGAATGCATCGCGGCTCGCGCAATCGTGCAGGGCAAGCTCGTCGCCCGCCAGGTGAGCGGCATGCGCGACACCACGCAGTGCTATCTCGCGTGGCGCGACGACGAAGCCGGCCATGCGTTGCACTGGTGGGTCGAGCAGTTCGATCGGCCCGATCTCGTCGACCGGTTCCTCGCGCTTGCGTGATCCCGCGGTATCGGCCCGACGAACCGTGAGCGCACGGCATCGGCTTCCCGGGGCGCGCCTACAGCGCCCTGCATCGGGCGCAAGGGCGTGAATGCGCCGGCCGCGCGCGCCGTCATCGGTCGCGCGGCAGCAGTTCGGTCTCCCCAGTCTCGCATGCGAGCGCACCCGCTTGCGGCCACGCGTCGTGAACCGCTCCGCTCGCCCCGGAGGATCGCGCGAGCGCCGCGTCATACGCGGCCAGCAGCCGGACACGTGCATCGGCACGCGCCGGGGTCGCATCCGGGTCCCGCATCGCATCGAGCGCCGCGCGCGCACGTTCCCGACACTCGTCGACGAACGACAGGTCGAACAGGCACGGCACCGCCACGGCCGCCAGCGCGATGCCCGTCTCCGCGTCGCCGCCGGGCGAAAATGCCCAGTCGAGCGCCGCGCGCAGATTGCCGAGTTCGCTGCGAACCAGATCGAGCCGCGATCCGGCCGGCGAACCGTCGCCGTCCGGCGCCAGCGCGAACAACCGATGGAAGTAGTTCGCGTGCGCAAGCGCGGCCGCCGCGCATTCGCCGTTGTTCGCGAGCTGCTGCAGCGCGTAGGCGCGCGTCGTCGTCAGCAGCCGGTAGCGCGGCACGCCATGTGCATCGTCGACGCTCACGAGCGACTTCGACACGAGGCCGGCGATCGTATCGAGCAGATCCGCGTCGATTGCGCCCGTCGTTCCGGCGACGTCGCGCACCGCATCGATCGAAAAGCCGTCGCGGAACACGCCAAGCCATCGCAGCAGCACGCGCTCCGCGTCCCCGAGCAGGCGGTAGCTCCAGTCGTACATGGCCTGTAGCGTCCGGTGACGCGGCAATGCGGTGCGAAAACCGCTGGTCAGCAACCTGAAATGGTCGTCGAGATGCGCGGCCAGCACGTCGATACCGAGCACGGCCGCGCGGGCAGCGGCCAGTTCGATGGCCAGCGGCAGGCCGTCGAGACGTCGGCAAACCGACACCATCAGGGGCACGCTGCGTTCGTCGAGCGGAAAGCGCGGGTCGGCAGCGCGCACGCGCGCCGCGAACAATTGCACCGCGCTCGTGCCCAGCGCCTCGGCTGCACCGGCGCGCTCGCCCGGGACATCGAGCGGTGGAACCGGACACTGCCGCTCCCCGTGGATGCGAAGCGCCTCGCGGCTGGTCGCCAGCACGCGCAGCCCGGTATCGGACTCGGTCAACACGGCGGCGATCCGCGCGGCGGCGTCGAGCAGATGCTCGCAATTGTCGAGCACGAGCAACATCCTGCGATGCGCGACGCCTGCCAGCACCGCTTCGAGCGTTGGCGACCGGGCCGGCAGCGGGATGTCCAGGGCGGCCGCCAGCGCGGCGGGAACGAATTGCGGGCACGCAACCGTCGCCAGCGACACGAACGCCGCCCCATCCGGAAAGCGCGTCTCGGCCCGGATCGCGGCTTCGATCGCGACGCGTGTCTTGCCGATGCCGCCGGCACCGACCAGCGTCACGACGCGCGACGCGTCGAGCGCCGCGAGGACGTCGGCCACCATCCGCTCCCGCCCCACGAGCGCCGTCGGCGCGGACGCGAGCCGCGACGTCGCGGGACGCACGGGAGCGCCGCCTTCGGCGTGCCCGCCAACGAGCCGATAGCCGCGCCCCGGCACCGTGACGATCAGATCCCGGTCGCGGGCCAGCGCCTTGCGCAACGAGGCGATATGCACCTGCAGGTTGTTTTCCTCCACGATCGTGTGCGGCCATACGCGCCGCATGATCTCGTCTTTCGAGACCAGCGCGCCATTTGCCTGAATCAGGAGTTCGAGAATTTCGAAGGCCCGGCTGCCGATGCGCAACAGTTTTCCGTTCGCGCGAATTTCACGTCTGTCGAGAAAGACGTGAAGTGTTCCAATGCGGATCATGGGAATGTCTAATCAATGGCATGTATCGATGCCCGCTCAAAAGCGACACCGATTTGACCCCCATGCTACGGTATTTGCCTCGTATATTGATTCGAATGATTAGAACCGAAGGAGCAAATTTTTTGAATGGTCGCAATCCGTGCGCCGCGCGCCCGCTCTACGCGACACGACGCCGCGTCATCCATGCGGGCCACGGGACGCAGCGATTCACCGGTGAATCGTTCATTCATGAAAAAACGACCGCCGATTCGGCATTTCATTTTTCTCCCGTTTCGACTGATACGGGAATCCGGGCGCGCGACGTTTGCACAGCCCTCGTGCGCGATTCGGGACGGGTCTGGTTACGAACAGGTCATCCTGACGATGAACCGCTCCAGTTCGGACGCGAGAATCGCCTCCCAGCAATTCGCGGGACGCTTCGATCCGCGCCATTGCGGCTTGTAGATCGCATCGCCGGTGCGAATCGGCTGGCCGGTCAATGCGCAACGCCCCAGCGAGCGGGACTTTGCGCTGATCCAGCGCTGCTCGTCGTACCGGCAGTGCGTCGGATCGCTCCACGACACGAGTACCGACGAATCGGTCTGCCGCTCGATCGCGACGATCGCGCACCGGCGGCGTGCGCCACCGCTGGACGCACCGCGTGCATCGTCGCGATGACGGCGGCGCGCGACGTCGCGGTCGCGAAGATTCGACGGCGCGCAGCGGCTTGCACCGGGCGACGGATCGAGCAGCGTCATTACGTGCTCCCAGCGATCGAAAGCGTCCATGGCGGCATATCCAGGCAAATGGCGAGAGATTCGGACGGTTCGCACCCGTGCCCATCGCGGTCGTGACCCGCCGACACGAACCGGCAGCGACCCGCGACGGGACGGCTCGATGCTGACGATAGCGGGCGGCCGCTGAAGAGTCTTGATTCGCCGGCTTAATTCTTCTGGAAACCCCGCACGCGCGGCGCGCGGCATGACCCGTTCATGAAAATTCAGCCGGATTTCAGTACAGGCCGCATGACCACGCGATAGGCTCCCGTCGACGTTCGTTCGCTCCCCTCGGGCGCCTGCCGGTGCACGAGCGCGATTGCACGCCGACTGCCGGCGAGATTGCCGCATGCGGGCAGCCGGATATTCATTCCACGCGGCATCGTTCCACCGCACGTTCAAGGAGCTTCAATGCGTCCCGCAGATATCGACGCCGTCCCCTCGGCGCGCCGCCGAGACATGCTGCTCGCCGGCGCGACCGCCGTCGCAGCCGCCGCGCTGCCGGCCGCCGCCGCCGCTGCCGCCCCCACACACGCCTCTTCCGCCCATCAAGGAGCCCATGCGATGAACACGATCACCACGAAAGACGGCACGCAGATCTACTACAAGGACTGGGGCACCGGCCGCCCGGTCGTGTTTTCCCACGGCTGGCCGCTGTGCGCCGATGCCTGGGATCCCCAGATGCTCTTTCTCGTGCAGCACGGCTACCGCGTGATCGCGCACGACCGCCGCGGTCACGGCCGGTCGAGCCAGCCGTCGCAGGGCAATGACATGGATACCTACGCGGACGACCTCGCCGCGCTGATGAACGCGCTCGACCTGCGCGAAGCGACGCTCGTCGGCCACTCCACCGGCGGCGGCGAAGTCGCGCACTACATCGGCCGTCACGGCACGAAGCGCGTGTCGAAGGCCGTGCTGATCGGCGCCGTGCCGCCGCAGATGGTGAAATCCCCGTCCAATCCCGGCGGCCTGCCGATGGACGTATTCGACGGCATCCGCAAGAACGTCGCCGAGAACCGTTCGCAGTTCTACAAGGATCTCGCGGTGCCGTTCTTCGGCTTCAATCGTCCCGGAGCCAAGGTATCGCAGGGCACGATCGACGCATTCTGGTCGCAAGGGATGATGGGCGGCGTGTATGGCCAGTATCTGTGCGTGAAGGAATTCTCCGAGGTCGACTACACCGAGGACCTGAAGAAGATCGACGTCCCGACGCTGATCCTGCACGGCGACGACGACCAGATCGTGCCGATCGACGATTCCGCGCGCCTGTCCGCGAAGATCGTGAAGCACGCGCAACTCAAGGTCATCCCCGGCGGCGCGCACGGCATGTGCGTCGTCGACGCGGACCGGATCAATACCGAACTGCTCGCGTTCCTGAAGGCGTAAGCGTCACCGCACGGCGCGCCGGGCCGGCGCGCCCTTCAGCTTGTTTCAGGATTTTTCAGGCCGGCGCCGCTCGCTCGCGGCCGGCGCGTCGGCTCAATCGGGCGCGCCGCCGGGGCGCACGCCCAGCGCTTCGGCCTGCCGCACGAGGTCGGGCAGCGTGCGCACCTGCATCTTCTTCATGACCTGCGCCCGGTGCACCTTCACCGTGATTTCCTGCAGGCCGAGATGCGACGCGATCTGCTTGTTCATCAGACCCGCGACCACATGGCTCATCACTTCGCGTTCGCGCGGCGTCAACGACGCATAGGCGTGGCGCAACACACGCAGCGCGCGATCGCGCACGAGGCGCTCGCGATCCCCGGCCAGTGCGCGGCCGACGGCATCGAGCATCGCATCGTCGGCGAACGGCTTCGTCAGGAAGTCGAGTGCGCCGCCCTTCATCGCCTTGACCGTGGTGGCGACGTCACCGTAGCCCGTCATGAACAGGATGGGCACGTTCAGCCCCGTGCGCGCGGCTTCCTCCTGTACCGCCAGCCCGCTTTCATCGGCAAGACGCACGTCGAGGATCAGGCAGCTCGCCACATCGGGCCGCTCGAACGCGAGAAACGCCTGCGACGACGCGAAGGTCTCGACGCGAAAACCGGCCGAACGCAACAGCCCGCTCAATGCGCGCCGCAGCGTTTCGTCGTCGTCGACCACATAGACGATCGACGTCATGTCCGGCGTGCTTGCCATTGCTTTCCCTGTGTAGGCGTTCCGTTGATGCCCGAATGATAAACGAGCCCGGCGCCCCGCGAAAACGCCACGCAACCGCGGCGTGGCCGGCCGACGGCGTCACGCCGGGCGCCCGCCCGCCGCGAGCCGGTCGATCAGATCGATCATATCGTCCGATGAAAACGGCTTGCGCAGAAACGCGACCGCGCCTTGTGCGAATGCGCGCCGGACCGATTCGTCATCGCCGTGCGACGACATGAAGATGACCGGAATCGTCGCGTCGCGCTGAACCAGCTGGCGCTGAACGTCGAGGCCGCTCATCCCCTTCATCTTCAAGTCGATCAGCACGCAAACCGCATCGCCCGGCGGGCCGCTCGCGAGGAATGCCTCGCCCGATGCAAACGGCAACGCCGTATAGCCAGCCGATTTCAACAGGCTGGCGAGACTCTTGCGAACCGACGCATCGTCATCGATGACGCAAACAATGCCCATGTAATGAAAACCCGAAATCCTTGTCAATCCGGAACATTGCGACGCCGCTCGAGCGGTATCGACAGACGTATTACGCCCACCGCCAGAGCTCGGGCGCAGGTTGCGCGGCCGCGACCGTCGCGGGCTGCAGCCCATCCGCGCGTTCCTCCGCCGCGAAAGACGCATACCGGGCGTACACGCGACCGGCCTCGCCCGACTCCGCCAGCTTCTCGAGCGCAAAGGCGCGCACGACCTCGAGCAGCGAGTAGCGCTTCGACAGCCCGACGGAATGGACGACCAGCAGCGATTTCGACGCCAGGCTGACCACGCAGTCGAGCACCTGATCGGCGGCCGATTCGTCGCAGACGGCAAGCGCGCACGCCGCATCGAGCCGGAACGCATCCGGAAACACCGCGAGACGGCAAAACACGATGCGCTCCGCATCGTCGAGCAACCGGTAACTCCACTCGATCGTGGCCCTGAGGGTCTGCTGGCGAGGATGGGCCGTACGCAGGCCACCGGACAGCGACAGGACGGACTTGTCCAGATCGGCGGCCAATCCCTGGATCCCGAGCGATGCCACCCGGGCCGCACCGAGTTCGAGGGCGAGCGGCAAGCCGCTCAGGCGGCGGCAGATGGTCGCGATCGCGTCGAGCGTCTGCGTATCCGCGGAAATGTCGGTGCCCATCGCGCGCGCGCGCGCCAGGAACATGCGGACTGCGCCGCACGCGAGGATCTCGTCGCCGTTCGCACCGGGCGGCGGCACCGGCAGCGGCCCGACCCGGTACACGTGCTCGCTGGCGACCCGCAGCGGTTCGCGACTCGTCACCACGAGCAGCGCGCCGGTATTGCCCGCCGCGATCGCTTCGCAGAGATCCGCGAGTTCATCGACATGCTGCTCGGCATTGTCGAACACCAGCATGACGCGCCGCCCGCCGATCGCGCGCACGACGTCCGCCGGCTCGGCGGCCGGGTTGCCCGGCGCGCCGAGTGCGTCCAGCACCGCGGATTCGAGCGTCGCGCCGCCCGGCCGGCCGGCGAGATCGAGCCGGATCGACTCGACGCCGCACCCCGCCGACCAGGCCGCGACGACTTCCTGCGCGAGGTGCGTCTTGCCGACGCCGCCGGGCCCGACCAGCGTGACGAGCGCTTCGCGTTCGAGCAGCGTGTGCAGCTCGGCCGCTTCGCGCTCCCGGCCGATCAGCGGGCATTTGCGCGATACGCCGCCGGTGCGTGCGCCGGCTGCCGCGTCGCATCGCTCCGGCTCGTGCTCGGCGCGGGAAAGATCGACCGGCGCGGCAAGGCGATATCCGCGGCCCGGTTCCGTCCGGATCCAGCCGTGCTTGCCGCCGAACAGCTTGCGCAGCGTCGACACGTGCACCTGGATATTGTTCTCGACCACGATCGTTTGCGGCCACACGGCCTGCATGATTTCTTCCTTCGATACGAGCCTGCCGGCCGACTTCACCAGCAGCTCGAGAATCTCGAAGGCGCGAGCGCCGACATATCGCGGCTGCCCGTCGACGTAGACTTCGCGGCGCTCAAGGGATACCGCCACCCGACCGAACCTGTACATGATCCGCACCCGCCCATGCTGCGTCAAACCGTGCGCCGCCTTGCAAGGCGGCCCCCTCTGTCCTGCCCTTCCGGCCGCGTCGCGGCACGTCGAAGCGCGTGAACGGATCGTATGGCGCGACAGGCGCGCCGACCATTATCCAAAGGTTTAGTCCGGCGCCCGCGCGGCCCGGTCGTCGAACCTGCCGCAGGTACTGCAAATTCTCGCGAGCTGACGGACAATGCACGGGCCGCCGCCACACGTACCTTCAGCACCGCCGATGCATCATTACGAATCCATTACACCCCGCTTCAACCTGCCTGTTACGCCATCGTGAACCCAGCTTTGCGCGCCCCGGACAACGCCGATCGCATGGATGCCGACTGGTTCGCGCGTGCCCGCCTGTCCAATGCGGTCCGCTGCGGCGACATCCTGAGATTCGACCTGACGGACGCCGACACGGGACGCGTGTGGTCGGCATGCCAGACCCGCTGGGAATTCGATCTGCGCTGCCGGCAATTCGAGCGCGAGTTCGCGTTGAACGACGTGCTGGAGCCGGCGTGGGCGCTGATTCCCGCCGCGCTGATCCGCGCGGCCGACGGCCCGGTGCTCGTGTATCCGCGTGTCGACGCGCGGGCCTTCGACGCGCTGGCCGGCGAAGCGCTGCCGCTCGAGGTTTTTCTCGACACCGCGATCCATGCCGCGTGCACGCTCGGCGAACTGCATCGGCGCGGCTGGCTGCACGGCGATCTGCAACCGGCCAGTTTCGTCGCCGCGCCGAACGGCACGGTCATGCTCCGCTCGTTTGCCCATGCCCGCGACCGTCGCGCGGAATACGTCGCCGAACGCACGATACGCACGGATTTCGCGGCGTTCGCCGCGCCCGAAGTATCGGCAGGCGCGCGCGTCGACGAGCGCTCCGATCTCTACGCGTTCGGCATCACGCTGTTTCGCCTGCTGACCGGCGCGCTGCCGTACCAGGCCACATCGACTTCCGAATGGGTTCATGCGCACGTCGCCATGCAGCCGACGCCACCCGCGGCCTTTCGCAAGGACGTGCCGGCCATCCTGGGCGACCTGATCCTGAAGCTGATCGCGAAGGAACCTGCCGACCGCTATCCGTCCTGCGAAACGGTGCAGCGCGATCTCGAACGCATCCGGCACGACTGGCTGGCGTCGGGCCTCGTCGAGCCGTTCACGCTCGGCGGCAGCGATCCGCTCGCCGGCTTGCACACGGCCAACCTGCTGATCGGCCGCGAGCCCGAGTCCCGCCGGCTCGATGCGATACGCGCGGCCGTCTCGCGGACCGGCGAGGCCGCCATCGTCCTGATCGACGGCGCGGCCGGCATCGGCAAGACCACGCTGATCGAGGCCTTCACGCGCGACGTGCGTGCCGCGTCGCGCACCGCATGGTGTGCGTCCGCGAAGGTCGACCAGTTCCAGCCCGCCCGGCCCTACGCGCCCGTGCTGCAGGCATTGCGCGCGCTGTTCGGCAGTACGCTGGCCCGGCACGACGAAATGGCGGCGGTCGCCGCGCGGCTGCACGACTGCGTGGGCCGTCAGGCCAGCCTGCTCGCGCGCATCTTCCCGGAGATCACGTGGCTGCTCGATGTCGAGCCCGTCGCGCTCGACCATGCCGACGCGATTCCGGCATTCCGGCTCTGCCAGATCGTCGTGAACGCGCTCCGCGCGTTCGCGGCGCCGGCCGAACCGCTCGTCGTGACGCTGGACGACATCCAGTGGGCCGACGACGCGACGCTCGCGTTTCTCGCGTCGATCGCCGCCGATCCGCCGGCGAATTTCTGTATCGTCGCCGGTTATCGGAGCGGGCCGCAGCACGATTTCACGCCGGCCTTCCGCCGCTTCCTGCGGCAGCTCGACCGCACGCGCGTGTCGACCCTGACGCTCGCGCCGCTCGGCGCCGCCGACGTCCCGCGCATGCTGGCCGGCATGCTCCGCGACACGCCGGATCGGCTGTCGGGGCTGGCCGCCATCGTTCACCGCAACACCGGCGGCAATCCGTTCCACATCCAGCAACTGCTGCGTACGCTGATCGACGAGCGGCTGCTCGACTACGACGCGACAGGGCAGGCATGGCGATGGTCTTCAGCCGATATCGACGCGCGCTCCCTGAGCGAGAACGTCGTCAGCCTGCTGGAGACCCGGATGCGGCGGCTGCCGCACGAATCGAGCATGCTGCTGTCGCTGCTCGCCTGCATCGGCAGCGACGCCGACGATGCGCTGCTGTGCGCGGCCGCCGGCAAGACGCGTGCGGAGCTCAGTTTCTGGATGGACCCTGCCCGTCAGGCCGGCCTCGTGTCGCATGCCGGCAACCGCTGGCGTTTCGTTCACGACCGCATCCTCGAGGCCGTCTACGCGCTCACCGACCGCACGGAGCGCACGCTGCGCCACAGCCGGATCGCCGCTGCGATGCTCGCCCGCCTGGACCGTTCGTCGACCGAATGCCTGCTCGCCCTGGCCACCCAGATCGAGCAGGCGAAAGCCGCGCCGCTCGACCGCACGCTCGCGCTCGCCTTCGCGGATGTGCTGGTCGCGGCGGCACAGGCGGCGGCCCCGGCCGCCGCGCGCGATCGCGCGCTGTCGTTTCTCGGGTCCGCGCAATCGCTGCTCGGCCCCCACGCGTGGCCGCAGCATTACGGTCTCGCGAGCCGGATCGGCATCCTGCGCGGCGGCCTGCTCCTCGCCACCGGCGAAACCGCGCAGGCGGCCACCGCGATCGACGAACTCGTCGCGCGTACGCGCACGCCGGCCGATCGTGCCGAAGCCCACCGGCTGAAAGCCGCGCAACTCACGGTGGAGTCGCGCTACCGGGAGGCCGTCGGCGTCGCGCTGGCCGGGCTGGCCCTGCTCGGCGTGGAACTGCCCGCCGAGCCGGTCGAGGCCGATCTCGCGGCGGCCTGCGACGCCGTGCAGGAAGCGCTCGACGGCCGCGCCATCCACACCCTCGTCGACTTGCCCGTCATGACCGACACGCGCGTGGAAGCCGCGATGGCGCTGTTGACGGCGCTCGAAGCCGCGATGTTCTACCCGAGCGGCGGGCTGATGCTGCTGCATTTCGCGACCATGGTTCGGCTGACCCTGCGCCACGGCGTCACCGCCGCGTCGGTGCAGGGCCTTGCGTGGTACGGCGTCAGCATTGCGCAGTATCGCGACGCGTACGAAGCGGGCTTCGAATTCGCCCAGGTCGCGCTCGCGCTCGTCGATCGCCACGGGTTCGAGCGCTACCGTTCCGCGACGCTGATCGCGCTCGACCAGGTGAGCGTCTGGACCCGGCCGCTGTCGTATGCCCTCGAGTGTGCGCGCGATGCGAAAGCGGCGGGCAACGCGAGCGCCGAGCTGCGCTGGATGTGCTACAGCTGCAACCACATCGTCAGCGATCTGCTGTCGATGGGCGAAGCGCTGCCGGCAATCCGCGACGAGATCGATCCGCTGCTGAAGATCGCGCGCGGCGCACGTTACGACAACATCGTCGACCTCGTTTCCACGCAATCGGAATTCGTCGACGCGCTGCAGCTCGGCTTCGATCGGCCGATCGGCACCTGGCGCACCCGTGCGTCGCACCGGACGCCGATGTCGGTGCTGCAGTTCTGGACCGACGTGCTCGCCGGCCAGGCCGCGTTCATCTTCGGCGACGCAGAAGCGGCACGCGCATCGCTCGATGCCGCCGCGCCGTTCGCGTGGTCGACGCCCGCCCACATCATGCAGTCCGACTTCCAGCTGTTCGGCGTGCTGGCGGGCATCGCGAGCGACGGCGGCGCCACGCCGCCCGACCGGCTGCTCGAACGCTTCGCGCCGCAGCGCGCGCGCTTCGCCGCATGGAGCGCACGGAATCCGGAGACGTTCCGCAACAAGCTCGCGCTGATCGACGCCGAGTTCGCGCGCGTACGCGGCGAGCACGTCGTCGCGATGCAGCAGTACGAGGCCTCTGCCAGCCTCGCGGCGGAGCGCGGTTTCGTGCACGAACAGGCGCTTGCGCACGAACTGGCCGCGCGCCACGCCGCATCGCTCGGGCTGAGCGGTCCGGCCCGCCATCAGTTGCGGCTCGCGCACGCGTGCTACCGGCGCTGGGGCGCGACCGGCAAGACGCAGGCGATGGAATCGCAGCATCCGTTCCTCGTGATGGATCCGTTGCCGGGCGAGCCGGCCGCGCCCGCGCGCGAGGACCTCGATTTCGCACTCGCGATGCGCGCGGCGCATTCGCTGTCCGAGGAAATCGTGCTGGAGCGCCTGATCCAGACGCTGATGCGCAACATGATCGTCTATGCGGGCGCGCGCTACGGCCTGCTGCTGCTCGCACGGCATGATCGGCTGACGATCGAGGCCACCGCGCGCATCGTCGGCAGCGACGTCGTCGTCGACATTGCGCGCGGCGAACCCACCGACGACGACATTCCGCTGTCGATCCTGAACACCGCCGTCCGAACCCGCAAGCCGGTCGTGCTCGCGAACGCACAACGCGATGGCCTGCCCGACCACGTCGACAGCCTGCGCGCGCATCCGACGCGCTCGCTGGTCTGCGTGCCGCTGATGAAACAGGGGGCGCTGATCGGCGTGCTCTATCTCGAGAACGCATTGACCAACGGCGTGTTTTCGCCGCGACGCATCGCGATGCTGGAAGTGCTGGCGCCGCAAGCGGCCAACGCGCTCGAATCCGCCCGGCTCTATGCGGAACTGATCGACGAGAACGCGCGCCGGCTCGAGACGGAGGCCGCGCTGCGGCATGCGCGGACCGAGCTCGCGCGCACCGCGCATGTGACCGTGATGGGCGAACTGGCCGCGTCGATCGCGCATGAAATCAACCAGCCGCTCACCAGCATCGTGACGAGCGTGGGCGCCTGCATGCGCTGGCTGCGCGGCGCGCAGCCCGACCTCGGCGAGGCGCTCGCGAGCCTCGAGGACATTCGCGCATCCGGAATACGGGCCGCCGACATCGTCCGCGCGTTGCGATCGCTCGCACGCCAGGCGCCGCTCGCGCTGGCCCCGCTCGCGATCGACGAACTGATTCGCGACATGCTGCATCTGACGGCGACCGAAATCGACGCCAAGCAGGTTGCACTGCGCGTCGACCTGCGCTGCGACGACATCCGCGTGATGGCGGATCGCACGCAGATCCAGCAGGTGATCCTGAACCTGGTCACCAACGCGCTCGACGCGATGGACGGCCCGGCCGCGTCGCGCGAACTCGACGTCGCGTCGCACGCCGACGACGGCCACGTCGTCATCCGCATCGCCGATCGCGGTGCCGGCATCGACGCCGGCATTGCCGGCCAGATCTTCGATCCCTTCTTCACGACGAAGTCCCACGGCATGGGGATGGGTCTCGCGATCTGCCGCTCGATCATCGAGGCGCACGGCGGCACGCTCGAGGCCGCGCCGCGCGACGGCGGCGGTACCACGCTGACGTTCCGGCTGCCGGTGTCGACGGCACACTGACTTCAGAACGTTTCAGCGCAGCTTCAGGAAATGGTGCCAGCGCACGCGTAGACTGCTTTCACGAGCCGTCGCGCGGGCGTTTGCCTGCGCCTGGCGCCCATCCTGGAGTGACGCATGATTTCAGCCGCACATCGTCCCGCACGTCGAATCAGGCACGAGCAGCCGGTTCGCGTGGAGCGCGCATGAAGCACAAACGACTCTGGTCCGGCCTGGCTGGCGTCGCGGTCGCCGGCCTGGCGATCGCGGCAGCCGTCATGATCCGGCCGTCGATCGCGCCGATCGATCCGCCCGCCCGTGCGTCGTTCGATCCGCAACTCGTGCGGGCCGGCGCGCGCGTGGTCGCGCTCGGCGATTGCGTCGTCTGCCATACGGCGAAGGACGGCAAGCCGTTCGCCGGCGGGCTGCCGCTCGCGACGCCGTTCGGCACGATCTACGCGACCAACATCACGCCGGACGCCGATACCGGTATCGGCCGCTGGTCGCGCGACGCCTTCGCGCGTGCGCTGCGCACCGGGATCGCCCGCGACGGCCATCCGCTCTACCCGGCCTTTCCGTACATTCATTTCACGCGGATGTCCGACGACGATATCGCGGCCGCGTACGCATACCTGATGACGCGCGAGCCGGTGCAGGCGAAGACACCGAAGAACGACCTGATCTTCCCGCTCAACTTCCGGCCGCTGGTCGCGTTCTGGAACGTCCTGTTCCTGCGCGAAGGCGCGTACACGCCGGACCCGTCGCAATCCGCGCAGTGGAATCGCGGCAAGGCGCTCGTCGACGGCCTCGGCCACTGCGCCTCCTGCCATTCGCCGCTGAATGCGATCGGCGGCGAACAGGCGGGCAAGGCGTTCGACGGCGGCATCGTCGACGGCTGGGAAGCGCCGCCGCTCAATGCGCTCGGCAGCGCGGTCCATCCGTGGACGCAGGCGCAACTGGTGACGTACCTGCGCACCGGCCGCGCGAGCGAGCACGGCGCGGCTGCCGGACCGATGCTGCCCGTCACGCGCGATCTCGCGACGGTGCCGGCGGAAGACGTCGAGGCGATCGCCGCGTACATCCTGTCGATCCAGAAACCGGGCAGCCCGCGGACCGGCGCAGTCGCAGCCGCGCGCCCGCCCGCAACGCCCGCCGGACAACGCGGCGCGGTCCTGTTCCAGGCATCGTGCGCGCAGTGCCACGGGCCGGCGGCGCCGATGCAATCGATCGGCGAGCGGCCGGCGCTCGCGTTCGGCACGGCGATCGCCGCGGACACGCCGCGCAACGCGATCCAGATGATGTTCAACGGCATCGGCTGGCACGGCGAGGACACGCTGAACTACATGCCGTCGTTCATCGACCAGTACGACGACCGCCAGATCGCGGACCTCGCCGCCTATATCCGCGAAGCGTACTCGGATCGCCCCGCGTGGAGCGGCACCGAAGCCATGGCAGCGAAGCTCAGGAAGGAGAACAGCACGCGATGATCACCCTCACCGTCAATGGCGCGCGGCACACGCTCGACATCGATCCGTCCACGCCGCTCCTCTATGCGCTGCGCAACGACCTGCACCTGCACGGCGCGAAGTTCGGCTGCGGCCTGGGACAATGCGGCGCCTGTACCGTGATCGTCGACGACAAGCCGATGTTCTCGTGCCTGATCCCGGTCGCCGCGGTCGGCGCGCGCAGCGTCAGAACCCTCGAGAGCCTCGGCACCGCCGAGCGGCCGGGCAAGCTTCAGCAGGCGTTCATCGATCATCAGGCGGCCCAATGCGGCTATTGCATCGCGGGCATGATCATGCGCGCGCAGGCACTGCTCGAACGCAACCCGAAACCGACCGAACGCGAATTGCGTACCCACATGGAACCGAATCTGTGCCGCTGCGGCACCCACCTCCGGATCCTGGCGGCCGTGCGCCAGGTCGCGGGCCTGCCGGATCCGCAGCCGGCCGACGCTCCGGTCACGATCAGCAAAGGGCTCTGATGAACGCACCCGACGACATCGACGAAGGCCGCCGGCACTTCATGGTCTCAGGCGCGCTGTTCGTCGCGTTCAGTCTCGCGCCGGCCGCTCGCGCCGCCGCCGAGGTCGTGATCGCGGACGAAGGCGCGGCGGTCCACGTAGCCCGCGCCACCGAGACGCTGGCCGGCAGCCTGAAGACCAACCCGCTGCTGGACGCGTGGATCAAGATCGCGCCCGACGGCAAGGTCACCGTATTCACGGGCAAGGTCGAGCTCGGCACCGGCGTGCGCACCGCGTTGCTGCAGGTGGCGGCCGAGGAGCTGAACATGAAGCCCTCGCTGATCACGTTCCTGACCGCCGACACCGGCGCATCGCCGGACGAAGGCCTGACCGCCGGCAGCCATACGATGGCGGACAGCGGCTCCGCGCTGCTGAACGCCGCCGCGCAGGTGCGCGGGCTGCTGGTCGACGGCGCGGCGAAGCAGTTCGGCGTCGATCCGCACACGCTGACGGTCGCCGATGCGGTCATCAAGGCGCCGGACGGCCGCACGATGCGCTACGGCGATGCGGTCCGCCTCGTCGACCTGCACCGCAACGCGACGCCGACGTCGCCGCTCAAGCCGCCGGCGACCTTCACCGTGATCGGCACGTCGCTGCCGCGCGTCGACATTCCGAACAAGGTCACGGGCGGCGTCAGCTACGTGCAGGACATGGCACTGCCCGGCATGCTGCATGCGCGCGTCGTGATGCCGCCGGTGTACGACGCGCAGCTGCAGTCGTTCGACGAAGCCGCGATCCTGAAGATGCCGGGCGTCGTGCGGATCGTGCGCAACGGCAGCATGCTGGCCGTCGTCGCACAGGGCGAATGGCAGGCGGTCGTCGCGCAGCGCGCGCTGGCCGCCGGCAGCCGCTGGTCGGCGGGCCGCGCGTTGCCGGATCGCGCGACGGTCCATGACGACCTGAAGCGCATCGCCACGCAGGACATCGAGATCGCCAACACGCATGCGGCCACCGCGCCGGCGGTGAAGACGCTGAGCGCCACGTTCCGGAAGAACTACCTGCTGCACGGCTCGATCGGGCCGTCCTGTTCGGTCGCCCATCTCGAGAACGGCACGCTGACCGTGTGGACCCACTCGCAGGGCGTCTATCCGCTGCGCGACGCGCTTGCCGAGATGCTGTCGATGCCGAAGGCGGCGATCCGCTGCATTCACACCGAGGGCTCCGGCTGCTACGGGCACAACGGCGCGGACGATGCGGCCGCGCATGCGGCGCTGATCGCGGCCGCGATGCCCGGCAAGCCGATTCGCGTCCAGTGGATGCGCGAACAGGAACACACGTGGGACCACTTCACGCCGGCCATGGTCACCGAGATCCGCGCGTCGCTCGACGCCGGCGGCCGTATCGTCGACTGGCAGTACGCGCTGTGGAGCAGCTCGCACAACGAACGCATCGTCAATGCCGGCAGGCTGCTACCTGCACGGATGCTCGAGCCGCCGTTCGTTCCCGCGCCGTCGACGCCGATGCTACAGCCCGAGGGCGGCGGGGATCGCAATGCGATCCCGCTGTATGCGCTCCCGAACATGCACATCGTCAACCACTTCTCGCCGACGATGCCGCTGCAGACGTCGGCCATGCGCTCGCTCGGCGCGCATACGAACGTCTGGTCGATCGAAAGCTTCATGGACGAGCTCGCGCACGCAGCCGGCATCGATCCCGTCGAATTCCGGCTGCGCCACATGCAGGACCACCGCGCGCGCCAGGTGATCAAGCTCGCCGCGACGAAATTCGGCTGGCCCCGCCCGCCGCGCGAACGCAATCGCGGCGTGGGCTTCGCGTTCGGCAAGTACAAGAACCTGATGGCCTACGTGGCGATCGCAGTCGAGATTTCGGTGGTGCCGGAAACGGGCCAGGTGACGCTCGATCGCGCGGAAGTCGCCGTCGACGCGGGCCAGGTCGTGTCGCCGGACGGCATCCGCAACCAGATCGAGGGGGGCATCGTGCAGGCCGCCAGCTGGACGCTGTACGAGGCGCTGAACTACGACACGCAGCGCATCCGCAGCTTCGACTGGAGCAGCTATCCGATCCTGCGCTTCCAGGCGGCGCCGCAAAGCGTGAAGGTGCACCTGATCAACCGCCCCGGCGCACCGTTTCTCGGCGCGGCCGAAGCGTCGATGGGGCCGACCGCCGGCGCGCTCGCCAATGCGATCTTCGACGCGACCGACCAGCGCCCGCGCGAAATGCCGTTTGCCGGTGAAGGGCTCAGGAAACGCATCGACGCATAGCGTCGTCGCGCAACCGATCGCGCCGGCGCGAACCGGCGCCGACACTCGACAGGCTGGAGAATTCTGAACGATGGATACCTTGCTTTCGATGCGCGTGTTTACGCGCATCGTCGAAACGGGCAGCTTCACGCGTGCGTCGGATACGACCGGGCTCACCACGCCGCGCGTGTCCGCGCTGCTGAGCACGCTCGAACAGCATCTCGGCTGCCGGCTGCTGAACCGCACGACCCGCCGCATCGCGCTGACCGAGGACGGGCAGGCCTACTACGAACGCTGCGTCGGGGTGCTGCGCGAAATCGACGACATGGAAGCGGCGGTCTCGCAGGCGCGCAACGTGCCGCGCGGCCGCCTGAAAGTGAACCTGCCGCCGGCCATGGCCAAGCAGATCATGGTGCCGGCGCTGCCCGAATTTCTCGCCGCCCATCCGAACATCTCGATCGAACTCGGCGTGACCGACCGCCAGATCGACCTCGTCGGCGAGGGCGTCGATTGCGTGGTGCGCGTCGGCGCGCTCGACGACTCGGGCATGATCGCGAAACGGATCGGCAGCCTGACCACCTGCACGTGCGCGGCCCCCGCGTATCTCGACCGGTGCGGCGCACCCGACACGGTCGACGATCTCGCGCAGCATGTCGCGGTCAGCCACATCTCGGCCGATACCGGCCGGCCGCGGCCGTGGGACTACGTCGTCGACGGCGAACCGCGCATCGTGCAGATGTGCGGCACGGTCGCGGTCAACGACGCCGATACCTACATCGAATGCGGCGTCGCGGGCATCGGCCTGATCAAGACGTCGCTGTACCTGGTCGAGCCGTACCTGAAATCGGGGCGGCTGCGCGAGGTGCTGACCGATTTCAACGCACCGCCCCGGCCGATCTCGATCCTGTATCCGCCCAATCGGCATACGCCCGTCAAGCTCAAGATCTTCGTCGACTGGCTGGCGGGCCTGTTCGCGCAGATTCCGACGCTGCAGGGCCAGCGCGGCTGAACGCGGCCACCGGCTGCCGGCTGCCCTGGCCGGACGCGCGACGCCGCCCCGACCGTTTTCACGCCTTCGACGCCGCGTGCGCCGCGTGCGCCGCCCACCGGCCTCGCGAGCGGCGGCGCGCGGTTCGCTGCCATGCGGCGGCGTCCTGGCGCGCGAGCCGTCCACCCTTTTGCGCGGCACGCAAAGCTCGATTGCGCGACGGACGTATTCCGCCATGAGCGCCCGTTCAATAGTCTTGACGGCAATGCGGCGTACCCGGTGCGCCACTTTCGGAATCGCAACGCGCCGCCCGGCAAACGGGCGCCCGACATCTCGTTCAAGGAGTCGACCATGTCATCGGAATCCACCCCGCTCGCGGCCCACGGCCAGGCGGCCAGGCTCACGCAGGGCCTCATCCTGCTGTTCGCGTTCAGTTGCGGCGCGATCGTCGCGAACCTGTACTACGCGCAACCGATCACCGAGCTGATCGCGCCCAGTCTGCACATGTCCGGCACGACCGCGAGCCTCATCGTGTCGCTGACGCAGATCGGCTACGCGCTCGGCCTGTTCTTCATCGTGCCGCTCGGCGACCTGCTCGAGAACCGCAAGCTGATGATCGTCACGGCCGTGATCTCGATCGCGAGCCTCGCGGCGGCCGCGGTCGTCCGGACGCCGGGCCTGTTCCTCGCGATCTCGCTGCTGATCGGCTTCAGTTCGGTCGCCGTCCAGATCCTGGTGCCGCTCGCCGCGCACCTCGCGCCGGACCATTCGCGCGGCCGGGTGGTCGGCACCATCATGAGCGGCCTGCTGCTCGGCATCCTGCTCGCGCGCCCGCTGTCGAGCGTGGTGGCCGACGCGTTCGGCTGGCGCTTCGTGTTCGCCGCCGCCGCGGTGCTGATGACGCTGGTGACGGCCGTGCTCGCGCTGACGATTCCGTCGCGCCGCCCCGATCATCGCGCGACCTATTTCGCGCTGATCGGCTCGCTGCTGCATCTCGTTCGCACGCTGCCGGTGCTGCGCCATCGCGCGCTCTACCAGGGCCTGATGTTCGCGTCGTTCAGCCTGTTCTGGACGGCCGTGCCGGTCGAGCTGACGCGTCGCTACGGGCTGTCGCAATCCGCCATCGGCCTGTTCGCGCTCGTCGGCGCGATCGGCGCGACGTCGGCGCCGGTCGCCGGCCGCCTCGCGGATGCCGGCCACACCGTGCGGGCGACGCTGATCGCGCTGGTCGCCGGCGCGCTGTCGTACGCGGTCGCGCTCGTTCACGGCGCCGGCCTGTACGGCCTCGTCGTCACCGGCATCGTGCTCGATTTCGCGGTGCAGATGAACATGGTGCTGGGCCAGCGCGAGATCTACGCGCTGGATGCGACGAGCCGCAACCGCCTGAACGCGCTGTACATGACCAGCATCTTCGTCGGCGGCGCCATCGGCTCCGCGCTCGCGAGCCCGTTGTACGAGCACGGCGGCTGGCCGCTCGTCGCCGCGGTCGCCGGTGCATTCCCGATCGTCGCGCTCGCGCACTACCTCGCCATCGGACGGCCGCACGCGCAACGCCACGCACGCGCCTGAACCGATGCCGGCTGCCGGTTCACGCACGGATGCCGCCCGGGTCGTTCGGGTCGCCCGGGCGCCGGCACGCTGCCGGCATGTCACCCCGACTTTCCGCAGGATCCGCCGTTCGCCTCGGACGATGGCGGCGGCACCCTGCTCCACGCACAAGGAGTCCTTCATGTCTTCCCTGCTCAGCACCTACGATCTGCGCGGCCTGCCGCTTCCCAACCGAGTCGTGATGGGGCCGATGACGCGTTCGCGCGCGCCGTCGCGCGGCCAGCCGACTGCGCTGATGGCCGAGTATTACGCCCAGCGCGCGTCCGCCGGCCTGATCGTCACCGAGGCGACCAACGTCAGCCACGCGTCCGCGGCGTTCGAACTGACGCCCGGGCTCGTCACCGACGAGCAGGCGGCCGGCTGGAAGCAGGTCACGGATGCGGTCCATGCGAACGGCGGCCGCATCTTCGCGCAGCTGTGGCACGGCGGCCGCGTCAGCTCGATGACGCTGCTCGGCGGCGCTGCGCCGCTGTCGCCGTCCGGCATCAACGACGACCTCGAGCATCTGCAGGTGTGGGCGCAGTTGCAGAACGGCTACTACACGAAGATCCACGCGACGCCGGCGCGCGCGATGACGACGGACGAAGTCGCCGCGACGGTCGACGAATTCCGCCGCGCGGCCGCCCGCGCGATGGCGGCCGGCTTCGACGGTGTCGAAATCCACGCGGCCAACGGCTACCTGCCGCACCAGTTCCTGTCTTCGACACTGAATCGCCGCGACGACCGCTACGGCGGCTCGGTGGCGAACCGCGCGCGCTTCCTCGAGGAGATCGTCGATGCGGTCGGCGGCGTGATGCCGCTTGCCCGCGTGGGCGTGCGCATCTCGCCGTACGCGAACTACAACAACGTGCGCGACGCGGATCCGGATGCGACGTACGCGTACGTCAATCGCATGCTGGACGAAGCGGGCGTCGCCTACCTGCATGCGGCGGACACCAACGGCTGGAGCGGCGAGCCCGACCTGCCGCGCATCGTCCAGAACACGCGCAAGACGTTCGGCGGCACGCTGATCGTCAACGGCGGCATCGCGCCGGACGCCGCGAACGCGCTGATCGACGCAGGCGACGCCGATCTCGTCGCATTCGCGCGCGCCTATATCGCGAACCCGGATCTCGTCGAACGCATCGCCATGCACGCGCCGCTCGCCGCACCGAAGCCGGTCGGCTGGTATGGCGGCGACCGCGCGGGATACGTCGACTATGCACGGCACGACGCAGCGGAACCGACCGTCTGAACCCCGCAGCGGCGCGGCGGCCCGGCGCCCTGCCCGACGCAATACCTGGCGCAATACCTGGCGCAATACCCGACGCAATACCCGGCGGGACATGCCGGCTGCGGCAGAAGCCGGCCGTCTCGTCGCACCGGCGCCGTCAGGCGTCGTTCCAGCGCGCACCCAGCACGCGTCCGCAGAAATTCGGCCGGCGGAAGTCCGGGTCGGCCCGCTCGAGCACGTCGGCGCTCCAGGTGCCGAACGTCGATGCCGGCCGGTGCGCGACGCCGCGCGCGACCGCGTCGAGGAACGCGGCGCCGAATCCGTCGCCGCGCGGATACGCGGCGAGCAACGCGCGACGCTCGTCGGTGGAATATGCGTCGAAGTCCGCGGCCATCAGGTCCGTCGCGACCGCGGACGACAGCGCACGCGCCAGCGGCGACACGCGTGCGGCCACGCCGGGCGTCGTATGCAGCGCGATTGCGCGCCACACGTCGTCGCACACGTGCGGCGGCAACCGGTGCCGCAGCAGGAACGCGTGCGCGGCATCGGCGCTGTCGAGCTCATAGCGCGCGACCGAGCGGCAATACGCGGTACTCAGGCCCATGTTCGCGTACATCGCGGCCACGTACAGCGCCTCGGCATCGCACGTCTCGCCCGCACGGCGCGCGGCGAGCGATGCGAGGACGAACACCCGGCAAGCGTGATCGGCGATCACGCGCGGCAGCGACGCGCGCGCGGCTTCGGCGGCCTCGATCGCGATCGGCGTCCCCGGAATGCGGACGCCGGCGACTTCGTCGTCGGCCGGTGCGCACGTGTGCGCAGCATTCATCGTGTCTCCTTGTGCCCCGTGCCGGGGCCGGAAAGGTGTTTATTTTTCGCCCGGCACGCGTCGAGGCGGCCGCCACACGTGCCGGTATGCATCGCCTAAAGCGCCGCACCGAGGCCACCGAATGCGTCGCGCGGCTCGACGGGTTCCGTTGCGGCCGCATGCAGGCGGCGCGCGAAACGGCGCGCGTATTCGCGCGCGAATACGGTCTCGCGGCCGGCATCGGCCGCGACGTGCGACTGCGCCGACGCGGCCGGACTCCGCGGGCCGGTGCCGCCGAACTCGGCCACGGGCGACCACGCGGGACGCACCGGCAGCGGTGGCGGCGCCAGCGGCGCGAATTCGTCGTCCGCATGCACGACCTTGCCGTCGACGATCGTCAGGACCGACGACAGGTGCTTGATGCGTGGCTCGTCGATCGTGAAGTAGTCGTCCGTCAGCACCGCGAAATCCGCATACCGGCCGGGTACCAGCGCGCCCTTGCGATCGTCTTCGTTCGAGAACCACGCGCTGCCGACCGTATAGCGGCGCAACGCTTCCATCCTGCTCAGCCGGTTGCCTTCCGGGTAGAGCACGGTACCGCCGACCGTCCGCCCGGACACCATCCAGTACAACGAAACGAACGGGTTGTAGCTCGCGATGCGGGTCGCATCGGAGCCGGCGCCGACCGGCAGGCCGGCCGCCAGCATCGAGCGGATCGGCGGCGTGCGCGTGGCGGCCTGCACGCCATAGCGCGCGACGAAGTACTCGCCCTGAAACGCCATCCGGTGCTGGACCGTCACGCCGCCGCCGAGCGCCGCGATGCGCGCGATGTTCGCATCCGAAATCGTCTCGCAATGATCGAAGAACCAGCGCAAACCGTCGAACGGGACGTCGCGGTTCACGGCTTCGAGCACGTTCAGGAAGCGGCCGATCGATTCGTCGTACGTCGCATGCAGCCTGAACGGCCAGCGGTGCCTGACCAGCAGCCGGACGACCGCGGTCAGCTCCGCCTCGAGCACGTCGGGCAGCTCCGGGCGCGGTTCGAGGAAATTGCCGAAATCCGCTGCGGACACCACCAGCAATTCGCCGGCACCGTTCATCCGCAGGAATGCATCGCCGTCGCCGGGCTTCGCCAGCGTCATCCAGCGCGTGTAGTCGTCGACTTCGCGCCCGGCATGCTGCACGAACAGGCTGTACGCGATGCGCACCGTCATTTCGCCGCGCTCGGCAAGCGTCATGATCGCGGCGTAATCGTCCGGATAGGCCTGGGAATCGCCGCCGGCGTCGATCGCGCTGGTCACGCCGAGGCGGTTCAGTTCGCGCATGAAGTGCCGCGTCGAATTCATCTGCTCGTCGAAACCGAGCTTCGGGCCCTTCTCGAGCGCCGCATGCAGGACGGCCATGTCCGGGCGCGCGATCAGCATGCCGGTCGGCCTGCCGGCGCGATCGCGCTGGATCTCGCCGCCGGGCGGATCGGACGTGTCGCGGCCGTAGCCGATCGCGCGCAGCGCGGCCGCGTTCAGCAGCGCGCTGTCGCCCAGATGCATCACGAAGACCGGCGTGTCGGGCGCGATCGCGTTGAGTTCGGCGACCGTCGGCCCGCGCTTTTCCGCGAACTGGAATTCGGTCCAGCCGCCGACGACGCGCACCCACTGCGGCGCAGGCGTGCGCAGCACCTGGCGACGCAGCATGCCGAGCGCCTCGTCCAGCGTCGACACGCCGTCCCAGCGCAGCTCCAGGTTGAAATTCAGGCCACCGCGGATCACGTGCAAGTGCGAGTCGTTCAGCCCCGGAATCACGGTGCGGCCGTTCAGGTCGATGTGCAACGTGTCGTCGCGCACGTGGCGCATGACCTCGGGTCCGCTGCCGGCCGCGAGAATCCGGCCGTCCTTCACCGCGAGCGCGGTCACGAACGACTGCCTGTCGTCCTGCGTCGCGATCTTGCCGTTGTAGACGATGAGGTCCGCCGATTCCGCGGATTGCGTCGCCCTAAGCACCATCAGCCTCCCCGCGCGCGCCGCAGGCCGGCATGCGAACGCGCGCGGCATGCCTGCGGCTTGACGTTACACGGACCATCCACCCTCCCTTGAATATTGAAAGACCGGCCGGCCGCGGTGCACGGGCGTGTCCCGTGCGGTCCGCACGCGCCGTCATGCCGCCGATTGCATCGTGTCGGCAATCTCGTGCCGCATGCGCGCATCGCCCGCCGGCTGCATCGTCTCCGGGCGGATGAAGCTCTTCAACCGCACCAGGCGGCGCACGTCGAATGCGCGCGATTGCAGATCGAAGTGGCCGGACAGGTCGGCCACCAGCGACGACGCCTGCCCGATGCGCCCGCGCTCGATCAGATGATCGGCGAGATCGAGCGTGCCGCGCAGCGCCCACATGGACGCGCCCTGCCCGTTCGCGGCATGGATCGCCATCAGGAGATGCCGGTGCCCGTCCGCTTCGCACGCGATCGCACGCTCCGCGTCGGCCGTGCGCGCCTGTTCGAGCATCACCCGCCCCCTGACGCGCAGCAGTTCCGGCACGAACAGATGCTCGCCCCGCGCGCGGCAGCACGCGAGCGTCGCGTCGAGCTTCGCGCGGGCCTCGGCCGCACGGCCCGTGCGCGTCAGCCCTTCCGCATACGCGACCACCAGCGGCGCGAGCAGGCGCCGGAATCCGCTCGCCTCGATGCGCCGCAGCGCGGGCTCGAGCCGCGCCAGCCCGGCGCCGGGATGGCCGGCCTGCATGTCGAACTGCCCCGCGAGACATTCCGCGTGGCTGAGCCAGATGTCGAACCCGTTCGACTCGGCGACCGATCGCAGCGCCGCGAGATAGTCGGCGATCACGTCGTGATCGCCGTACCGCAACGCGATCGGCACGGCCGCGGCCCCGAGCACGACGCACAGCGCCAGCGGCGACCCGCTGCGCCGCGCGGCTTCGACCGCCTGCGCAGCGAGCCGCATCGCGTATTCCGGCTCGCCCTGCATCCAGACGAGCCGCGTCAGCATCGTCCGGCCGAGCGTCGCAACGTCGACGCCGAGCGCTGCGACCGCGCAAGGCGGTTCGCCCGCTTCGGCCAGCTCGGCCGTCGCCGCCTCCAGCCGCTCGCGCGCCTGCACGTGCTCGCCGAAGTAATGCAGCGACGTCGCGACCATTGCGTTCGCCAGCAGCCGCTGCGACCGGTCGCCGCGCCGCTCGGCAGCCCGCTCGAAGCGCATCGCGTAGCGCAGCGATTCGTGAATGTCGGCGCCCGCCAGCATCGTGCTCCACTGCCCGACCAGCGCGCACGCGTCGAATGCGTCGTCGCCGACCCGCCCGGCCAGACCGAGCGTGCGCTCCCACATCGCGGCGGCCGTCTGCGTGTCGCCGTCCGTATGCAGCAGCGCCGACGCGTAGGCAGCGCGCAATCGCATCTCGCGCGCCGCATCGACGGCCCCGAGCGCGCCGGCGTCGATCGCGTCGAGCGCCCGCCTCGCCGGTATCGACGCGTCGCGCATGCGCGACGGCTCCCGCAACGCGCGCACCAATGCGTCGGCTTCAGGGACGGGCGGCTCGATCGCCGCGGCAACGGGCCCGGGCGCGGCGGTCACGCGCGCGGCTTGCGCGTGTGCCGCCGCGCGGGCTTGCGCTTGCGCGTGTTCGTAGCGCGCATGACGCTCGGCGATGCGTTCGAACTCGCCCTCGTCGTGCAATTTCTCGAGGGCGTACGCGCGCGTCGATTCGGTCAGGCGGTAGCGCGCCTGCGCGCCGTTGAACTCGACGGTCACCAGCGACTTGGCGACCAGTTCGCCGAGCACCGCGGTCATGTCGGCGGGAGACATGCCGGGCTCCATCGCGACTTCGCGGGCGGCATCGAACGTGAACGGGCCGACGAAGCACGCCATCCGGCGAAACAGCGCACGCGCGGCCGGATCCAGCAACACGTAGCTCCAGTCGAACGTCGCGCGCAGCGTCTGATGGCGCGGCAACGCGGAACGCAGCCCGCCCGTCAGCAGGTTCAGCCGGTCGTCGAGACGGGACGCGACGACCTCGAGCCCGAGCGTCGCCACGCGCGCGGCAGCCAGTTCGATGGCGAGCGGCAGCCCGTCGAGCCGCCGGCAGATATCGCCGACCAGCCGGATGCCGGCCGCGTCGCGCCCGCAATCGGGCGTGGCCGTGCGAACGCGCGCCAGAAACAGCTCGACGGCCGCATGACGCAGGATCTCGTCGACCGTTGCCGCACCGTCGGGCACCGCCAGCGGATTCACGCGAAACACGGCTTCGATCGAGATATGAAGGGGTTCGCGACTCGTCACGAGCACCCGCAGCGACGCAGCGCGCGCCGTCAGCGATTCGACGAGATCCGCCACCAGGTCGACGACGTGCTCCGCGTTGTCGAGCACGAGCAGGCTGCGCGAGACGGCGAATGCATCGCCGATGCGGTCGACGGCCGGCACGCCATCCGTGTCGAGCCCCAGTTCCGCGGCAATCGCGAGCAGCACGTCGCCGCGCGTCGTCGCACGCGCCAGTTCCACGAACAGCACGCGCTCGCCGGCCCGGCTGCGCAGCGTGTGCGCGACCCGGTCGGCCAGGCTCGTCTTGCCGATGCCGCCCGCGCCGACGAGCGTGACGACCGGCACACGGTCGATCATGTCGACGATCTGCTCGAGCTCGGCCCGGCGTCCGACAAACGGGGTCGGGTCGCCCGCTTCGGCGTCCGCGGCCGCGGCGGCCGCGCGCGGCGTCACCGCGTGCGCGACAGGCGGATTCGCGATCAGCAGGTACCCGCGGCCCGGGACGGTCTTGATCAGGTCGCGGCTCGCGCCGAGCGCCTTGCGCAACGTCGCGACATGCACCTGCAGCCGGTTTTCCTCGACGATCAGGCCCGGCCAGACGGCATCCATGATGTCGTCCTTCGACACGACGGAACCGTTGGCGCGGTGCAGTACTTCAAGGATGTCGAGCGCGCGCGCGCCGATGCGCAGCGACGCGCCGTGACGGCGAATGTCCCGCTGCTCGAAATCGACCGACAAAGCTCCGATCTGGATCATGGCCGCCCCCAGGTTCCCCACGATGACCGCCATGTGCACGCAGCAGATCATCGGGGCGTGAGTCCGCACCCGGCCTGCCCTTCAGGGCGGGTTCAAAGTCTCGAAAAAGTAGGCCGAGTGTAAACGCGGCATTTTCAAAAATCTTGAAGGAAAATGCACTGATGCCCCACGCCGGCGACCGCTGCCCCGCCCCCAGCGCGGCGCGAATGCGGATCGAGCGATATCATTCGGAATCGCGTATTTGCGTGCCGATCGTGCCCCGGCACCGTGCGCCGCAGTCCGCTGCAAGCTTTTCGTCAAGCAGCGGACATTTGTTCAAGTTATCTTCGGCCTATCGGCCCGCTTTACGTACCGGACGCAAGGCTGCTTGCCCGCCGTCCGACTCCGAAGGATTTTCCGACATGCCAGACCCCCTCGTCGCGCCACCGCCGGCACCGCCAAAAGACACGCTCGGATGCATCTCGAGCCTGCTGTCCAAGGACATTGAAAGGTCCGCGGGCGGCCTGACGCTCCACCGCAAATGCATGCGCGACGAACAATTCGAGCGCATCGAGATGACGGCGAGCGATCGCGGCTTCCTGGTCGGCGTGTCGCTGAATGGCGGTCACCGGCGCACGATCTACCGCGGGTCCGGCCAATCCGAGCGGTGGTTTCAGCACAACTCCATCTACGTTCGCGACTTTTCGCGGAATTTCCGCGCCGATCTGCACGGCAAGTTCGACTTCGTCCTCGTCGAGCTGTCGCATCGCTACCTGGACGATCTCGGCCGCGAACACGACGGCCTGGAAATCGGCGGCTTGAGCTGCGCGCCCGACGTGCAGGACGCGGTGCTGGGTCACCTCGCGCGCGCGGTCGCCGACAGCCTCGACGGGCCGGGCGCGCTGAACGCATTGTTCGTCGAGCAGATGGGGCTCGCGATCGGCACGCATCTGGCCCTCCGTTACGGCAACGCGCGCGCACCCGACCTGCAGCGCAAAGGCATCCTGTCGCCGGCCAAGGTCGCGCTCGCCAAAGAGCTTCTGATGGAGAAGGCGAACCTCGGCGTGTCGATCGAGGAAGTCGCGAACGAGTGCGATCTGTCGCGCGGCTATTTCATCCGCGCGTTCTCGCGGACGACCGGGCGCACACCGCATCAATGGCTGCTCGAACAGCGCGTGATCCGTGCCCGCCAGCTGATCGAGACGACCGACATGACGCTCGCGGAAATCGCGGACGTCTGCGGCTTCGCGGATCAAAGCCACCTGAACCGCATCTTCGCGCGCATCGTCGGCCATCCGCCCGGCGCATGGCGTCGCGGCGTGTCGCGCTGAGCCGCCGGTGCCGCAAGCCTGTTCACACACGATTGCGGCAGCGTCGCGCCGACCATGCGCAGGCGGCCCGAGCGGCACATGAATCGTTCTGAAAGCGGCACCCGATGCGATCCATGCTCGTCGGCCGGGCGCTAGAATCCGGACGGCCTGCAACGCATCGTTGCGACACGCACAAAGACGACGACATGGACAAATTCTCCGCGCTGCGCGCATTCGTGGAAGTAGCGGAAGCCGGCGGCTTCTCCAGCGCGGGGCGGCGCCTCGATCTGGCGGCTTCGTCGGTGGTGCGTGCGGTGGACGCGCTCGAGGCGTCGCTCGGCACGGTGCTGCTGAACCGCACGACGCGGCAGGTCACGTTGTCCGATGCCGGCTCCGTCTACTACGCACGGGCGAAGCAGCTGCTGGAGGAACTCGCGGAGGCCGACGCACTCGTCGCCGATCGCGGTGACGAGCCGTCCGGACCGCTGCGCGTGTCCGTGCCGGTCGCGTACGGCATGCGCCGCATCGCACCGCAGATCGCCGCCTTCCTCGCGCGCTACCCGAAGCTCGACGTGGATCTGCAGCTCACCGACGAACGCGTCGATCTCGTCGCCGGCCGGATCGACATCGCGATCCGGCTCGGCGAAGCGGCGCCGTCCGCGGAAGTCGTCGCGCGCCCGCTCGGCACGTTCCAGCGGTACGTCGTCGCGAGCCACGACTATCTCGATGCGCGCGGCACGCCGTCCACGCCGGGCGGGCTGGTCGATCACACGTGCCTGCGCTTTCATTTCGGCGGCGACCAGCAGGCCTGGTCGTTCGCCGATGCGCACGGCGCGACGAAGGTGCGCGTCGCCGGGCGACTCAAATCGAACCACAGCGAAGTATTGCGCGAGGCCGCACTCGGCGGCGCCGGCATCGCGCTGCTGCCCGACTGGCTCGTGGGCGCCGACATCCGGTCGGGCCGCCTGCGCCGGCTCTTCGAACAGTACGACGTCACGCCCGATACGGCCCGCTCGGTCGTCACCGCGCTCTACCTGCCGAATCAGCGAGGCTCGAAGCGCGTCACGGCGTTCATGGATTTCGTCGAAGCGCTGGTTCGCGCGCCGCACTGAGTCGCACGGCGCGCCGCGTTACCAGCCGAACTTGGCCTCCATGCCGACGTAGTCGGCATTGCGCGCGCCGAGCGCGCGAATCGAGTCGGCAATCTGGAAGTGCACGGCCTCGACGGCCAGCGCCACGTTCGCGTTCACGAGCCAGTCCACGCGCGCCTGCGCATACATGCCCGTCCACGCGCCGCCCTTGCCGGCCGTGCCGGGCACCGCCGACATCCCCTGTCCGTAGATCGCGTCGGCCGTCGTCGCGCGCCACTGGAAACCGACCGCGGTCATCACCGTCACGTTGCTGGCCGGCTTGATCGTCAGCGACGGCTTCACGTGAATCAGGTTGCTGTAGCCCGTGTAGCCGGCCAGCGTGAAGTAGTAGCCGTTCGGGAACAGCGGGTTGAAGGTGCCCATGCGCCCGTCGCCGGGATGCCTGTCGCCCGACGCGCCGTCGACCTGAATCCCGATGCGCGGCGTGCCCGGCGCCTGCGCGAACGTATAGCCGCCCAGCGTGCCGAACGCCCATGCGCCGATCGTGTCCGGTCCGATGTGCCCCGTCTGCAGCATCGCCTCGGCGTCCCAGTCCAGCTGCCCCGACTTGCCCGCGTAGCGCACGTCGAATACGTCGCGCCGTTCGGTGCCGGCCCCGGCGAGATAGCGTGCGTTGTCGCGCGTATAGCGCGACCAGTAGGCCGACAGGTCGCCGGGTCCCACGCCGGATCGTTCGAAGCGGACGCCGTCGAATCTCAGGTGACGGTTCGACACGTCGTCGAATACCGCGTCGTTGCGATATTGCACCGGGCGCGTCACATAGCCGATCAGCCGCCATTTGCCGATTTCGTAATCGGCCCACAGTGCGTCGAATGCCTGGCGCACGTTGGGCCCGTCGCGCACCGACACGAACCGCTGCAAGTCGAATGCCATCTCCTGCCGGCCGATGCGGGTCTTGAACGTGCCGCCGCCCAGTTGGCCGACGTACGCGACGAACGCCTGCTCGATGTCGAGGCGGTTGCGATCGACCGTCCCGACCGTATCCTTGCCGAACGGCCGCGCATCCTCGAGCTGGAAAAACGCCTGGAAATGCCCGGCAACGCGCAGGTCCGCGTGCACGTTCGCGCGCTGGATCACGTAATTGTCGTCGTGCGCGGCGCCGAGCCCGAACAGCGGCGCGTTGTTCAGCTCGAAGCGCTCGCGCAGGTTTGCGCCGAGCGACAGGTACGTCGACGGGTCGCCGCCCAGCGGAAGGTACTTCAGCGAATCGAACGGCTTGCGCGGCACGCACGGATTCGCGAGTACCGACCAGTCTTCCTGCCAACGGTTGAACAGCACGGTGGGCCGCTTCGCGGTACACGACGTGCCGTCGGCCGGGGACGGCGCCGACGGCTGCGCCGACGATGCGTCGGCACCGGCCGCCGCACCGGCATACGTCGCGGCGCCCGCCGCCAGCATGGCGGCCGGCAGCATGCCCCGCCACGCGCGTTGCCTCGGCCGGCGCTCCATCACTTCGACCGCGCGTGGATCTCGGCGACATAGCCGCCCGGGAACTGCACGAGGGCCGCGTCGCGGCCGTCCGACGTGAACGTCGGGACGAGCACGGTCACGCCGGCCGCCTGCGCCTGCTTCAGCGTCGCGGCGAGATCGGCCACTTCGTAGCCGGTCATCTCGCGGCCGAACGGATAGGGCAGGTGACCATCGGTCGCGAGCACGGTCATCTTGCCGAAGCCCGATTCGATGCGGATGCGGCGGTACGTGTCGTTCGGCCGGCCGATCTCGACGCCCGGCGCCCGGCGCACGTCCGACACGACCTTGCCGCGCGAGAACGCGACGAAGTCGTGCACCAGCTTGTTCGCGCTTTCCGGCGACACGTACACGCGGTTTTCCGGCACCGTCTGCAGCGCGTCGTAATGCGGCGCTTCGGTATGCCAGTACAGTTGCATGTTCACGCCGCCGGGCCAACGCACGATCGCGTCGCGGCCGATCGGGTCCGGGAACGTGTCGACGATCACGTCCGCGCCGTGCGCACGCGCCGATTTCACGGCGACGTCCATGTCGGTGACGAGATAGCCGGTGCGTTCGTCGCAGAACGGGTACGGGATCGGCGTCTTGAAGCCGAACACCGAAACCGTGCCGACCGGCGTGAGCACGAGCTGCGACATCGTCTGGCTCGGCGTCGGCGTGACCTGGAACACGCCCTGCTTCGACTTCTTGCCGCCGAACGTCGCGACGAAGGCGTCGGTAAAGCGGTCGAAATCTTCCGGCGCGACGCAGACGTGCGTCGTATCGTATTGCGGGCCGACCGCGACGGCCGGTACACGCCCGGACGTGGAATCGACCAGACGCGTCGTATCGGCATGGGCTGGTGCAGTCGCCAGCAATGCGCCGAACACGGCGGTCGTCAGCAATACCTGTCGCAACTTGGGGGCAATCATCGAATTCTCCTTGAGCTTGCCGACTGGCGCACGGCCCGTGCGGCGGTTCGTCAGCAAGACTAGTCAGGATGCGCCTTAAAGTCATGGCGGCATCCTGAATTTTTCTGAATGGGTGGCCCGGGCGCGAGACCGTGGCGTGGCGCGGTGCGGTTCGTGCCGGAACGTGCCCGCGCCGGCCCCCCCCCCGAATCGTGGCGCGTGCCGGCCAGGGTGAAGCCGGCACGCGCGCACGGCTTCATCGATGACGCGCGTCGTCACGCCCGGATCGGCAAGCCCAGCCGCCAGCTCAGATTGCGGCGCGCACGCGCCTCGCAGCGCGTATAGAAGAAATCCGTCAGATAAATGCGCGGGCGGACGAGCAGCGAGCGGAGCATCGTCCGTTCATGAAGGTCGTAACCGCGGTCGTCGAGATCGGGGCGCTCGGCCCGGAGCAGGCGGCCGTCTTCGCGAAATCGCCTGCGGGAAGCGCCCAGCACGGCCAGGTCGATGTCGCACACGAAACGGGTATCCAGTTCCGCCACGGTTCCCGCGTGGGTCGTCGCGAGAATCATCGCGCAGATCCGGTCGCACGCGCCGATCTGCCCCGCTGCCAGGTGCCGGAACCAGTCGGCGCTGCGCTGCTCGTTGTCCTTCGCGCCCGGCACGTAAATCACGTCGTGGAACCAGAGCGCGAGTTCGACCCCATCCGGTTCGGGAATCCAGTCATGCGCGAGGTCGACATGACGCAGGCATCGCCGTACGTGCGCGAGCGTATGGTAATGCCGCGCCGGCTCCGCATAGCTTCGCGCCAGCGTGTCATAGACATACTCGGCATGCTTCCCGCCGCTGCCCGACCACAACGCGACGAACCGCGCCTGCGTCTGGTTCACGTTCGCTCCTTGGCCCGTGGCGGCACCACACGATCGCCCCGCGCCGACGTTACCGCGATGCGCTCAGAAAAATTCCCTGCGAATGTCGATACTCGAGCGCTGCCCGATGTTTGCGTAGTGATGCGCGAGCCAGGCATCCGCTTCGCGTCGTCCGTGGTCATGCAGCTCGCTCAGAAACCCCCAGTCCGCGTTGTACTTGCTCGATACGCTCAACGCGCTCAGCGCGTCGTCGGCGCGAATGGAATGGATCAGCATTTCCTTCATCTCGCCGCGCTTGATCGTGCCTTGCTGGATCAGGTCGGTGACGAACGCGATGGCTCGCATCTCGCGCATCAGCGACGAGTTGAAACTGATCTCGCTGATACGGTTGAGAATCTCCGCTGCCGTGACGGGTACGCCGCGGCGCACGAGCGGATTGATGTGGACGATCACGACGTCGCGCGTCGTGCAGTTGTAGATGAGAGGATAGATGGCCGGATTGCCCATGTAGCCGCCATCCCAGTAGAACTCGCCGTCGATCGTGACCGCCTGGAACAGTGTCGGCACGCATGCCGACGCCAGTACCGCGTCGGCACAGACATCCTCTCCCGTGAAGATGCGTATCTTCCCCGTCTCGACGTTGGTTGCGCTGAGATACAACCGGATCGGACAGTGCTTGCGCAGCGCGTCGAAGTCGACCTGGCTTTCGAGCACTTCGCGCAGCGGATTCAGGTTGTTCGGATTGAACTGATAAGGCGAGAAAATGCGCAGCATCATGTCGGCAAAGGCATAGATCGGCGAATGATCGAGCCCGAAGCTGTGCGTGCCCTTCAGCCACGGCGCCCAGCGCAACGGGTTGTAGCGCTCCGCCGATCGGGCGACCGCCTGCCAGAAGTCGTGCAGTGCCTGACGCGCACCGTCCTCGCCCCCCTTCAGCAGCCCGTACGCGAATACGGAGGCGTTCATCGCGCCGGCGCTGGTTGCACTGACACCCTCGATGTCGAGCCGGCCGTCTTCGAGCAGCCGGTCGAGCACGCCCCAGGTGAATGCGCCGTGCATCCCGCCCCCCTGCAGCGCCAGCGCGACCTGTTTGCGCGGACCGTCGTGGCGGCGTCTCGTGTGTGTGGTCGTGTGTGTGGTTGTCATGCGCGTCTCCTCGAGCAGCGGCAGTTCGCGGACGGCACGTGGTCACACGATGCATCGTCGTACGCCGCAGGTCCGTTCATTCTTCGTGCGCGCCCAATGCGTCCAGCAGCGCTTTTGCTTCTTGCAGGTCGCGTGTGTCGAAGCCTTCCGTGAAGCCCGCATACGCGTCGAACAGTGCGTGCGCGGCTTCCGCGGTCTTGCCTTGCCGCTGCAACAGCCGGGCGAGGTCCGACGCGGCCCGCAGTTCCAGCGCCCTGGCGCCCTGCTGGCGTGCCCGCGCGATCGCTCTGTGAAAGCAGGCGACGGCTTCGTCGTCGCATTCGGGCGCCGTGCGTTCCTTGCCGGCCCCGCCGGCCAGATAGATGCCCGTGAGCCGGTACAGCTCGGCCTCGTAGCAATGCTCGCCGGATTGCTCGACGATCGCCATGGCCTCTTCCAGCATGCCCATTGCCGCCCGCTTGTCTCCCGCTCGCCAGTAACTGTCGGCGAGCAACGCGAGGGAATACGGACGCTGGTCTTCGCCGCCGGCTGCCCGCTGCGCATCGAGACCCAGGCGCATCTGCGCGATGCCGTCCTGGATGTTGCCCTGCACGCTCGTCGCCCAGCCTCGCAGCAGCGTCCCCCACGCGAGCCAGTACGGCAAGCCGTGCTCGGTCGACACGGCAATGACCGCTTCCGCGCGCTCGGCGGCAAGCCTCGGCTCCCGCCGCAGCTGATGCAAGTGCGCCGTGTAGGTCAGGCTGAACGCCAGGGACGGCCCGTAAGACAAGTGCCGCGCGAGCGCAAGCGCTTCGACGCTGCGCCTGAGCGCCTGGTCGGGATACCCCTGGATCCACAAGATCAGCACCAGGAAACTGAGTGCCCGGATGCCGGGGTCCACCCCGTGTGCAAACACGTGCGCCTGATGCTGCTCCGGATCGTAGAGCGCCAGGGCCTGTTCCATGTGGGTGCGAGCCGCGCCGAAATCGCCCTGCAGGAAAAAACACGAACCCAGTGCGCTATGTGCCTCGATGAGGAAGCCGGGATCGTTCACGTCCCGGGCCGTGCCGAGCATCTGCATGCCCAGCTCCGTCGCGAGCGCATACTCGCCGCGCACCACGTGGTGCATCCGCAATCCCAACTGCGTCGCGAAGCGCTGCGAGGCGTCGCCAGTGCGCTCGCACAGCTCGAGCGCGCGCGTATAGGTCGCGCCCACCTCGTTCGCGCCGTACCCGCGCACATCCATCAGGACCGGCCCGAGGGAAAGCAGCAGCGTCAGCTCCCAATGCGCGCGCATCGGCGTGTCGGGCAAGCCCTTCAACAACGCCAGCGCCGCGCCGAGGTGATTCATCGCATCGTGATGGGCCGCATGGCGCAACGCCTGCTGGGCTGCACGATGCAGGTATTCGACCGCCTTGGGAATGTTTCCGCTCTGACTGTAGTGGTGCGCGAGTTCGCTGCAGTAATCGGCGATGCGCGTCGGGAACAGCACCTCGATCGCCTGCGCGGTGCGCTCGTGCAGCGTGGTCCGCCGCTCGGTGAGCAACGAGCGTCCGGCCACCTCCTGGGTCAGCGCGTGCTTGAACGAGTAATTGATTTCCGGAAAGGCGGCGCACTCGTAGATGAACTCCGCCGCTTCCAGATGCGCGAGCAGGCGCCGCAGTGCGTCGTCCCGCGCCGGCGCCTCACCGCAAATTCGCCGGATCAGGCTGAACGAAAACTCGTGGCCGATCACCGCGAGCGCCTGCAGCAGTTCCTTTTCTTCGATCGGCAGCCGGTCGATCCGGGCGGCGAGCACGCCCTGCACGGTGGTGGGAATGTGCAGCGTCGCCGGCGTCTCCACGACGCGATAGCGCCCGGCCTCGCCGAGCAGCGAGCGCTCCTCGACGAGCGTCTGGACCACTTCCTCCATGAAGAACGGGTTGCCCTCCGTCTTCTCCAGAATGCGCTGCTTCAGCGGCACCAGCGAGCGATCCTCGCCGAGCAGCGCCGCCAGCAGCCCCTGCGCGTCCGACGGGCCGAGCGGTTCGAGCCGGAGCGTGCTCCCATGCGCCTCGCGAGTCCACGCGGGCCGATACTCGGGCCGGTAGTTCACCAGAAGCAGGATGCGTGCGTCCGGCACGTGGTCGATCAGGTCGGTGAGGAAGGCTTCCGTTTCGCGGTCCAGCCATTGCAGATCCTCGAACAGCAAATGGAGCGGCTGATTCCGGCTCTCTCGCACGAGAAGCTGCCTGATCGCATCGAAGGTACGCTCGCGCCGGATCTGCGGATCCATCTCGACGAGCACCGGCCCGCCTTCGCCGATGCCAAGCAGATAGAGGACGTACGGCACGAGGTCCTCGAAACTGCGCTCGAGCGTGAGCACCTTGCCGACGACCTTTTCCCGGCAGCGCCGCTCGTCGTCCTGCGTCGTGATCTGAAAATAATTCTTCAGGAGTTCGATGAGCGGCAAATTGGGAAACGCCTTGCCGTGCGAGACCGAAAACGTCTCCAGCACCAGCGCGCCGCGCCGCGAACGTTCCTTGAACTCGTGGAACAGGCGGGACTTTCCGACGCCGGCCTCCCCCACCACGCCGACCACGCGCCCCTGCCCGGCCCGCACGGCCTCCAGGGCCCGGTTCAGGTGTTCCATTTCCGTTTCACGGCCGACGAAGCGCGCGAGACCGCGGTGCGCCGCCAGTTGCAGGCGCGTGCGCAACGCACCGAGGCCAAGCGCCTCGTATACGCTCAGCGGCGCGGGAATGCCCTTGAGCTGCGTCGCCCCCAGCGCCTTGAACTCGAAATAGCCTTCGGCCAGCTTGTGGGTGGACTCGCTGACGAGAATCGACGTCGGCGCCGCGATTCCCTCGATCCGCGACGCGATGTGGATCGTATGCCCGAGCGGATCGTAATCGATGTGCAAGTCGTCGGTGCGGATCGAACGAACGACGACCTCGCCCGTGTGAACGCCGACGCGAATCTGCAGGGGAATGCCTTCCTGCAGACGAATGCGATCGCCGTGCTGCCGCATCGCCTGCTGCATGCGCAATGCCGCGAAGAGCGCGCGCTGTGCATGGTCTTCGTGGGCAATCGGTGCGCCGAACAGCGCGAGGATGCCATCGCCGAGCGATTTTGCGACGTACCCTTCGTAGTAGTGGACCGCCTCCATCATCAGCTCGACCACCGGCGCGATCAGGCGATGCGCCACTTCGGGATCGAGATCGTGGATCAGCGCGGTCGACCCGGCCATGTCGGCAAACAGCGCGGTAACGGTCTTGCGCTCGCCGGCGGGTTCGCCGCGCGCTTCCATGGCCGCGTGTTCGGCGCGGATCCGCTCGGCAAGATGATCGGGCGTGTAATGAACGGGGGGCGGCGGCGGCTCCCGGCCCGAGGGTCGGGAGGGCGGCGCTGCCGCGGGCGCTGCCAGCGGCGCGCCGCAATTGCTGCAGAAGCGGGCTGCGGGCTCGGCGTCATGTCCGCATTGCGGACACGTGCGTGACAGCACGGCCTGGCATTCCTGGCAGAACCTCGCACCGGGAGGATTCTCGGATCCGCATAGTGTGCAGCGCATAAAACCCTCATCCTGCCAAGGGTCGACATCGAAACATTATGCGCCACTCTTTGCGGGGATTCAGGCCGGCAAGCGCGATCGCGCGTGCCGGCAAGCGACGGAGAAAGACCGCCGCGCCCCGTCGGGCCTACACCTTCCCCGCCAGATGAAACCGCGACGCCGGATGCCACAGCCTGACCGACGTGGCGACCTGCTCGCCGACCCACGTGCGGCGCCTCAACAACAGACACGGTTCGCCGATCTCCATCACGAGATGCCGGCGCACCTGCGCATTCGGCTTCTCCGCGTAGATCCGGAACTCCGCGCGCTGGATCGGCGCAAGCCGCACCATGTAATGGTTCGGCGTCTCGATCGTGAAATCCTGCGCCAGGTAGTCGGGAAACAATGCCGGGTTGACGTAGCGATCCTCGAACTGGATCGGCTCGTCCTCCTCGTAATGCACGATGCGCGAATGAAACACGGGCCCCGAACGCAGCCCCAGCGCCTCGATCGCTTCAGGCTCGACGCTGCGCTCGATCAGCAACACGCGCGCGCTGTGCCGATGCCCGCGCTCGGCAATCTCGTCCGCGATGTTGCGGATTTCCAGCACCGTCGATTCGTAATGCCGGCGCTCGACGAACGTGCCGGCGCCCTGGATGCGCGTCAGCACGCGCTCGGCGGTCAGCTCGCGCAGCGCACGCGACACCGTCATCCGTGCGACGCCGAATTCCTTGACCAGCTCGGCCTCTGTCGGAATCGCGCCGCCGGGCTTCCAGTCGCCGTTCGCGATCCGCTCGACGACGTAGCGCTTGATCTGCTGGTACGCCGGCAGCGCACGTGCCGGCACGTCGTCGCCCGATGTGCCCGCCCGACGCGCCGGTATGTATCGTTCCGTTTCGTTCATGCGCCCTCGACCGAATGAAGGTTGGATGCCCCGCTGCCCTCGCGCCTCGCGCCGCTACAGCACGGACGGCGGCTCGCCCGCGACGATCCCGGCCGCGATCGCGATGTCGTCGGCGAGCGGCCGGTCGTCGCGATACGCCGGCACACGCTCGCGCACCTGTCGCCACAGCGCGTCGGTCGACGCGGCCCGCCCCGTTTCGCCCGCCTGCAGGTCGTACGCCTGCGCGGCCGCCAGCAGCTCGATCGCCAGCACGCGCGTCGCATTCTCGATGATGTCGAGCGCCTTCAGCGCGGCAGGCGTCGCATGGCACAGGTGATCCTCCTGCAGCCCCGACGTGATGCCGCCGTCGAGGCTCGCAGGCGCCGCAAGTCGCTGATTCTGCGCGACGAGCGCGACCGCCGTGTACTGCGCGATCATGAACCCCGAACACGTGCCGCCGGGCGCCGCGAGAAACGCGGGCAACCCGCTCACGAGCGGATTGACGAGACGGTCCAGGCGCCGCTCGGCGATGGCCGCCACCTGCGCCATCGCGGCCGCGAGGCTGTCCATGGCAAGCGCGATGCCCGCGCCGACCGCATGGGCCTGCGAATGCACGACCGGTGCGTCGCGCGTACCGGCGACGATCGGATTGTCGGTGACGGACGCGAGCTCACGGTCGACGACTTCCGCCGTCACCGCGAACACGTCGCGCGCCGCGCCGTGCACGTGCGGGATCGTGCGCAGGCTGAGCGGATCCTGCGTATGCCGCCCGCTCGCCGCGGCGAGCATCGGGCTGTCGGCGAGCATCGCCCGCAGGCGCGCGCCGACGTGCGTGATGCCGGGCGAGATCCGCAGCGCGAGCGACGCCGGATCGAACGCGGCGAGCTGCCCGCCGAGATTCTCGAAGCTCGCCGCCGCGATCCAGTCGGCCCAGTCGAGCAGCCGCTCCGCGCGAGCCAGCGCGAGCGCGGCGAGCCCCGTGACGCACGGCGTGCCGTTGACCAGGCTCAGGCCCTCCTTCGCGCCCAGCGCGAGCGGTTCGCGGCCGATGCGGCGCAGTGCGTCGCCGCCGCGCATGCGCTCGCCGCGATGGCGCGCATGACCGTGCCCGATGCACACGAGCGCGACGTGCGCCATGTGGGTCAGGTAGCCGACCGAACCGTGCGCCGGCACTTCCGGCAGGCAATCGTGTTCGAGCAGCGCGACGAGCTGGTCGACGACATCGGCATGCACGCCCGAATGCCCGTGCGCAAAGTTGTTGATCGCGGCCGCGATGATCGCGCGCGTTTCGGCTGCGCCGAGCGGCATGCCGACGCCGACCGCGTGGCTCATCAGGATGTTGCGCGACAGCGTGCTCTGCTGGGCCGGCGACACGATCACGTCGCATAGCGCGCCGACGCCGGTATTGACGCCGTACGCGCGAATCCCGCGCGCGACGATCTCGTCGACGAGCGCGCGCGCCGCGACGATCCGCCCGCGCGCCTCGTCGCTCAACGCCAGCGGTTCGCCGGCCGCGACGGCCGCAATCTGCCGCCAGTCGAGCGGCCGTGCAGAACGGAATACGGTCATGACATCCTCAGTTCGCGGCGCGGTCGTGATGGCTCGACACGAACTGGCGGAAGCGCTCCGAGCACTGGCCGCCGAACAGCGCGTCGGGCGGCCCGTCCGAATCGACCTCGCCCTGGTGCAGGAACATCACGCGATTCGACACGTGCCGCGCAAAACCCATTTCGTGCGTGACGACCAGCATGGTGCGCCCTTCCTCCGCGAGCGAGCGCATCACGCGCAGCACTTCGCCGACCAGCTCCGGATCGAGCGCCGACGTCGGTTCGTCGAACAGCATCACCTTCGGATGCATCGCGAGCGCCCGGGCGATCGCGACGCGCTGCTGCTGGCCGCCCGACAGGTGCGCAGGATAGTAGCCGCGCTTGTCCGCGAGGCCGACGCGCGCGAGCAGCGCCTCGGCTTCCTCGACCGCTTCCGCGCGGCTGCGCTTCAGCACGCGCAGCGGCCCTTCGACGAGATTGTCGAGGACGGTCATGTGCGACCACAGGTTGAAGTTCTGGAACACCATCCCGAGCTGCGAGCGGATGCGATCGACCTGCCGCCGGTCGCCCGGCTGCAGCTTGCCGTCGCGTGCGCGCTTCATCTTCAGTTCCTCGCCGGCAAGCGCGACGGAGCCGTCGTCGGGCGTTTCGAGCAGGTTCAGGCAGCGCAGGAAGGTGCTCTTGCCCGAGCCGCTCGCGCCGAGGATCGAGATGACGTCGCCTTCGTGCGCGTCGAGCGAGATGCCCTTCAGCACGTGGTGATCGCCGAACGACTTGTGGATGTTCTTGACCGACAGCGCAACGGGAGCAGCGGTGTTCATCGGATTCTCCGAAAAAGGACGGGGGCGCTCAGGACGCAACGCGCCGCGGATTGCGGGTCGCCGCGGCGGGTGCAGCGGATGGCTTCGGCGCACGCAGGTGGCCGGAGAGTCGCCATTCGAGCGCACCGAGCAGGCGCACGACGATGAAGTTCAGGCCCAGGTAGATGAGGGCCGCGCACACGAACACCTCGGTCGTGCGATAGGTCTGCTGGATGATCTGCTGCGCGACGCCCGTCACTTCCCACACGGTCACGAGGCTGGCGAGCGCGGTCGACTTCACGAGCAGCACGGCTTCGGTCGAATACGCGGGCAGGCACTGGCGCAATGCGATCGGGCCGATCACGCGGCGCAGCAGCGCGAAGCCCGACAGGCCGATCGAATAACCGGCCTCGATCTGCCCGACCGGCACGGCCATCAGCCCGCCACGGATGATCTCGGCCGTATAGCCGGCCGTGCACAGCGCGAGCGACAGCACCGCACAGACGTACGGCTCGCGCAGCAGCGGCCACATGAAGCTTTCGCGGATCACGCCGAACTGGCCGAGCCCGTAATACACGAGGAACATCTGGATCAGCAGCGGCGAGCCGCGAAACACGAGGATGTAGGCCCGCGCGAAGCGGTTCGGCAGCCAGTGCGGCGACACGCGCATCGTGACGATCACGAGCGACAGCAGGCCGCCGAGCACGAGCGACGCGAAGAACAGGCCCAGCGTGGTCGGCACGGCCGCGAGCAGCTGGCGCAGCGTGTCGAGGAGGAAATCGAAATCGAGTGACATGCGGGCGCTCCGTCAGTTGCGCGCGAAATTGCGGCGGAACGAGCGACCGACGATCGCTTCGGCCCGGTTGAACACACGGTTCGACAGGCCCGTCATGACCAGATAGAGCGCGCCGCCCGCGACGAAGAACACGAAGTACTGGTGCGTCGAGTTCGCCGCGATCTGGCTCGTGCGCAGCAGCTCGGCGAGCCCCGTGACCGAGATCAGCGCCGAATCCTTCAGGCTCAATTGCCAGACGTTGCCGATGCCGGGCAGCGCGAAACGCAGCACCTGCGGAATCAGGATGCGGCGCAGGACCATGCTGCGCGGCATGCCGATCGAGCGTGCCGCTTCGAGCTCGCCCTTCGATACCGCGAGCACCGCCGCGCGATACACCTCGGCCTGGTACGCGCCGGAGATCATCCCGACCGCCAGCGCGCCGATCACGAACGGCGGCACGCCGATGAAGCCTTCCGCGCCGAACCACTGGCCGACGGCCGTGACGAGCGTCGAGCCGCCGAAATAGAACAGGTAGATGACGAGCAGTTCGGGCACGCCGCGAAACACCGTCGTGTACAGGTCGCCGAGCAGGCGGGCGCTGCGGTGGCGCGACAGCTTCGCCGCCGCGATCGCCGCGCCGATCACGGCGCCGACCGCAAGCGCGGCGAGCGTCAGCGCGACCGTCATCAGTGCGGCGAGCAACAGCACACCGCCCCAGCCCTCGGTTCCGAAGCCGAGCATTTCAAGAATCGCCATGCGTGCCTCCCGGCAAGCGTTGAATGAATCCGCAGGATGCAGGCCGCCGCGCGTCGTGCGAGCCGCTTACGCGGCGGCGGCGGCCGGATACGCGCTTACGGCGTGACGTCGGTCTTGAACCACTTGTCGGCCAGCTTCTTCACCGTGCCGTCCGCGAGCGCGGCGCCGATCGCCGTGTCGAACTTCGTCTTCAGGTCGGCATCCTGCTTGCGGAACGCGAGCCCTTCACCCGGGCCCCAGATCGGGCCGCCGAGCTTCGGGCCGGCGAGCACGATCGACGCGTTGTCCTTCTTCGCGTTGTTCGCCGCGTAGTACGTGACGTCGTCGAACGACGCATCGATGCGGCCCGCGACGAGGTCGAGATCGCGCTCCGGCGAGGTCTTGTACACGCGGATCGACGCGATGTCCTTGAAGCTGTCGTTGATGAACTTCGTATAGACGGTGCCCGACTGGATCCCGATCGTCTTGCCCTTCAGCTGCTTGCGCAGCGTGTCGACGGTGGGCTTGTCGGCATTCGCGTCGCCGGTCAGCTTGACGATCGGCGCGCCGGGTGCCGCCTTCGGCAGGATCTTGGTATCGGTGACGGCGAAGGTCGCCGGCGTGGCCGCGTACGGACGCGAGAACAGCAGGATCTTCTCGCGCTCCGGCGTGATCGAGATCGCATCCATCAGGATATCGAACTTGCCGGCCTGAAGGCCCGGAATCATCCCGTCCCAGTCCTGCGCGACCATGTTGCATTGCACCTTGATGCGTTCGCACACGTTGGCGAGCAGCTCCGGCTCGAAACCGCCGAGCTTGCCGCCCGGCAGCGTGAGGTTCCACGGCGCGTAGCCGCCTTCGAGCGCGACCGTCACCGTCTTCCATTCCTTTGCCTGCACCGGTGCGGCGAGCGTTGCCGCCGCAGCCGCGATGACGCCGATCGTCCTGATTGCCCAGTTGATGCGCTTGCCGTTCACGAGATTTCTCCTTGCGTTGAAGTGCGTCATCCCTTCGGTGCCAGCAAGCCGCCTCAGGAATTTGTCTATACAAGCATGCAAGAAGAAAAACGGTGAGACAAGCAGCGATCAAAAAAAACCGGGAAAACGCGGGAAATCCCCTAATTTCAGGCCTCCGGCGTGCCTCGCCGAGGGGAATTCCAGCACGGATTTGGTGCAAGCCGGACGATTCAATCGCAAGGATGACTAGACAAATTTTGAATACGACCGCTGGGGCCGGTTACCCGGCGCGCGAACACGGGCATGTCGAACCGGCTTGCATGAAGGCCGGCGGCATGAGCGCCGCGCATCGACTCCGCCATGCACGGCGCTCATGCCGCGCATGAAAACTAATCGATTGTTGGCACCCCGGATCGACGCCGACAATCCGCGTCATGCCCCCTCGTTTGCGGTACGGGCCACTCACCCTCCCAATCGGCACACCTCGATCCATGAACCATCCCGCCACCGTCTCCTCCATCGCCGGGGCCCGCAAGGCCACGGCGGCCGCCTGCCATGCCCGCCCCCGCACCTGCGGCGAAGCGCTCGTCGATCTCCTCGAACGCCACGGTGTCGAATGCGTGTTCGGCATTCCCGGCGTGCATACCGTCGAGCTCTATCGCGGCCTCGCCGCATCGTCGATCCGTCATGTCACGCCGCGCCACGAACAGGGGGCCGGCTTCATGGCCGACGGCTATGCGCGCGTCACGGGCCGGCCGGGCGTCTGCTTCATCATCACCGGGCCCGGGATGACCAATATCGCGACCGCGATGGCACAGGCCTACGCGGATTCGATCCCGATGCTGGTGATCTCGAGCGTCAACGCGCGACGCGAGCTCGGCAGCGGCGACGGCCGCCTGCACGAGCTGCCGTCGCAGCGCGACGTGTTCGCGGGACTCACCGCGTTCTCGCACACGCTGCTCGACGCGGCCGACCTGCCGCAGGTCCTCGCGCGTGCCTTCGCGGTCTTCGCCAGCGCGCGGCCGCGGCCCGTGCATATCGAGATTCCGCTCGACGTGATCGTGATGCCGGCGCCCCCGCTGCCCGACACCCCGCCCGCGCCGCCTGCGCGCCCCGCGCCGGATGCGAACGCGCTCGCGGCGGCCGCCGACCTGCTCGCGCATGCGCGCCGGCCGCTGATCCTGGCAGGCGGCGGCGCCATCCACGCGGCCGCGGAATTGCGCGAACTCGCCGAACGCCTGCACGCGCCCGTCGCGCTGACGATCAACGCGAAGGGGCTGCTGCCGGCCGGCCACCCGTTGCTGATCGGCTCGACCCAGTCGCTGCCGGCCACCCGTGCGGCGATCCGCGATGCCGACGTGGTGCTCGCCGTCGGCACCGAGCTGGGCGAGACCGATTACGACGTCACGTTCGACGGCGGCTTCGCGATCGACGGCCGGCTGATCCGCATCGACATCGACACGCAACAGCTGATGCGCAACGCCCGCGCCGAGATCGCCATCGCCGGGGATGCGCGGCTGGCGCTCGGCGCGCTGTCCACCCGCCTGCACGAAACGCCGGCACCGGCACCCGAGGCCGGCTGGGGTGCACAGCGGGTGGCCGCCGTGCGCGCCGCGATCGCATCCACGCATGACAGCGCCGCGCAGTCGCAGGCGCTGCTGATCGACACGATCGTCGCCACCCTGCCCGGCGCGATCATCGCCGGCGATTCGACGAGCCCCGTGTACGTCGGCAATTTCACCCACGATGCACCGGCGCCCCGCAGCTGGTTCAACTCGTCGACCGGCTACGGCACGCTCGGCTACGGGCTGCCCGCCGCGATCGGCGCCAAGCTCGCCGCGCCCGCGCGCCCGGTCGTGTGCCTGATCGGCGACGGCGGCCTGCAGTTCACGTTGCCGGAGCTCGCGAGCGCGGTCGAGGCCCGCCTGCCGGTGATCGTGATCGTCTGGAACAACCGCGGCTACGGCGAGATTCGCAAATACATGGTTGCGCGCGACATCACGCCGATCGGCGTCGATCCCTACACACCCGATTTCCAGGCGCTCGCTCGCGGCTTCGGCTGCGCGGCGCACGCAGCCGCGACACCCGGCGCGCTGGCTGCCGCGCTGCGCGACGCCGCGGCGCGCGCGATTCCGACCGTGATCGAAATCGACGAGGCAACCTGGTTCGGTCAGGTGCAGCCATGAGCACGACACCCGACCTCGCATTCGATCCGCCGCTGCACACGCGCCACTTCATCGACGGCACGTGGCGCGCGAGCGTG
>NZ_JAAGPP010000065.1:0-46202 GCF_017104975.1 Burkholderia sp. Ac-20344 | reverse complement strand
GACGGCCGAACCGGCTGCGCCGGCCGCATCGGTCGCATTGGTCGCCGAAAGCGCCGCACCGACGCTGGAAGATGCGCAGGCGCTTGCGAATGCCGGCGCGTTCGACGAAGCCGAGCGGGTGCTCGCGCAGTTCTCGGCGCGTGTCGGGCCGCATGCCGATGCGTTCTACCTGAACGGGCTGATCGCGGATGCGCGCGGACGCGCCGCGGAAGCCGGCGACTTCTACCGGAAGGCGCTGTACCTGCGGCCCACGCACCACGAAGCGCTGACCCATCTTGCGACGCTGCTCGACGTCGGCGGCGATCGCGCGGGCGCGCAATGGCTGCTCGAGCGCGCACGGCGCTCGGCCGGCTGACGAGACTACGGGTTGGGACCGACACCGAGATGACCAGAGGAATCCATGAACCGCGCCGCCGCTGCCATTGACGAGACGACGATCGACGTCGACGTCGACGATTGCTGGAACCGGATCGGCACGCGCGGCGACCGCACGTGCGAGCGGCTGAACGACTGCCTGCGCTGCCTGAACTGCCCGGTGTACGCGTATCACGCGGCGAAGCTGCTCGAGCGCCCGCTCGACGGGGCCGAGATGGCCGACGCCACGCGCCGGATGAGCGCGCCCGGCGCGCCGCATGTGCACGATGCCGGTGCCGATACGCGCCACGCGGCGCTGGTGTTCCGCGTGGCCGACGAATGGCTCGCGCTGCCGATCGGCGTGCTGCGCGAGATCGCCGGCACGCGCCCGATCCATTCGCTGCCGCATCGCCGCAATTCGGCCGTGCGCGGTGTGGTCAACATTCGCGGCACGCTGCGCATCGCGATCTCGATCGGCGCATTGCTCGGCCTCGATGCCGGCAAGGGCGGCAGCGGCGGCGACGATGGCCGCTTCACGCGGCTGCTGGTGGCTGCGCACCAGGGCGATCCGGTCGTGTTTCCGGTCGACGAAGTCGAGGGCGTGCTGCGCTTCGGTGCATCCGACTGGGTAACCGTGCCGGCGACGGTCGGGCGCGCGAGCGCCGGCCTGTCGCGCGGCGTGCTGTCGTGGCGCGGCAAGTCGGTGGGCCTGCTCGACGACGACCGTCTGTTCGACGCAGTCACACGGAGCATGCGATGAGCGGCGATGACGACCTGAGCCACCTGTCGCTGCTCGAGCTGTATCGCGAGGAGACGCGCACGCAAACCCAGGCGCTGTCCGAGCGGCTGCTCGCGCTCGAATCGGGCGAGCCCGATTCCGTCGCGCTCGAGGCGTGCATGCGCGCCGCGCATTCGCTGAAGGGCGCCGCGCGCATCGTCGGCGTGCCGCTCGGCGTCGATATCGCGGGGCGAATGGAAGAGTGCTTCGTCGCCGCGCAGGCCGGCACGATCGCGCTGACGGCCACGCACGTCGACGTGCTGCTGGCGGGCGTCGATCTGCTGCTGCGCGTCGGCGATCCGCAAGGGCCGCCGGTGACGCAGACGGAGATCGACGTGTTTGCGGCGGCGCTGACGGGGGCCGACGGCGTGCAGGCGATGCAGGCCGCGGGCGCCGTCCCGCCGCCGGTGCCGCCGTCGATGATGCCGTATCGCGAGCACGACGGCGCTGCGAACGAGCCCGTCGGGGCCGGTGCCGCGGTGCCGCCGCTTGCCGTGTCGGGCACGGTGCCCGATCCGGCCCAGGCCGGCCGCGTGGCCGGCGCCGGCGCGATGCGCCGCGTGCGTGCGGATACGCTGAACCGGTTGCTGAGCCTGTCCGGCGAATCGCTGGTCGAATCGCGCTGGCTCAAGCCGTTCGCCGAATCGATGCTGCGCGTGAAGCGCGCGCAGCGCGACGCGGCCCGCTCGCTCGATCTGATGGTCGAACAATTCGCCGACGATCTCGACGCGGGCATGCTCGCGTCGATGAACGAAGTGCGGCACATGCTCAACGACCTGCAGCGTTCGCTCGCCGAGCGCATGGACGAATTCGACCGCTTCGAGCGGCGCAGCACGCATATCGCCGAGCAGCTTTACGACGAAGCGCTGCAGTGCCGGATGCGGCCGTTCGGCGACGCGACACGCGCGTACCCGCGCATCGTCCGCGATCTCGCACGCTCGCTCGGCAAGCAGGTGCGTTTCTCGATCGTCGGCGAGGGCACGCAGGTGGACCGCGACATCCTCGACCTGCTCGACGCGCCGCTCGGCCACCTGCTGCGCAACGCCATCGACCACGGCGTCGATTCGCCGGACGCACGGCGTGCGCGCGGCAAGCCGGCCGAGGCGAGCGTGACGCTGGAGGCGCGCCACAGTGCAGGCTCGCTGCTGGTCAGCGTGATCGACGATGGCCCGGGTGTCGACATGGACGCGCTGCGCACGGCCGTCGTGCGCCAGCGCCTGACCGACGACGAGACGGCTGCGCGGCTGTCCGATCCCGAACTGCTCGAATTCCTGCTGCTGCCGGGCTTCTCGATGCGCGAGGCGGTGACCGACGTGTCGGGCCGCGGCGTCGGCCTCGACGCGGTGCAGGAGATGGTGCGCGGCGTGCGCGGCGCGGTGCGGATCTTCAACGAGCCGGGCGCGGGCATGCGCTTCGTGCTGCAGTTGCCGCTCACGCTGTCGGTGATCCGCAGCCTGCTCGTCGAGGTCGGTGGCGAGCCGTATGCGTTCCCGCTCGCGCACGTGCGCCGCACGCTCGAACTCGCGCACGACGATATCGACGTGCTCGAAGGGCAGCCGCATTTCCCGTTCGACGGCCGGCGTGCGGGCCTCGTCGCGGCACACCAGTTGCTCGACGCGGGCGAGCCCGACGTCGCACGCACGAGCACGGCGGTCGTGGTGGTCGGCGCGGAACCCGAGCTGTACGGCGTCGCGGTCGACCGCTTCCTCGGCGAGCGGATGCTGGTCGTGCAGCCGCTCGACAGCCGCCTGCACAAGATCCAGAACATCGCGGCCGGCGCGCTGCTCGAGAACGGCGACCCGGTGCTGATCGTCGACGTCGAGGACCTGATCCGCTCGGTCGACAAGCTCGTGCGCGGCGGGCAGCTCGCGCGGCTCACGCGTGATCCGCAACTCGCGCTTGTCGATCGCCGCCGCCGCGTGCTCGTCGTCGACGATTCGCTGACGGTGCGCGAACTCGAACGCAAGCTGCTGGAAAAGCGCGGCTACGACGTGACGGTGGCGGTCGACGGGATGGAAGGCTGGAATGCGGTGCGCAGCGATGCGTTCGATCTGGTCGTCACCGACGTCGACATGCCGCGCATGGACGGTATCGAGCTCGTCACGCTGATCAAGAACGATCCGATGCTCAAGCGCGTGCCGGTGATGATCGTGTCGTACAAGGATCGCGACGAGGATCGCCGTCGCGGGCTCGATGCGGGCGCCGACTACTACCTCGCGAAGAGCAGCTTCCACGACGAGGCATTGCTCGACGCCGTGCACGACCTGATCGGAGGCGCGCGAGGATGAACATCGGCATCGTCAACGACTTGCCGCTCGCCGTGGAGGCGTTGCGCCGCGTGCTCGCGCTGCGCACGGACCACCGCGTGCTGTGGGTCGCGACCGACGGCGACGAGGCGGTGGATTTCTGCGTCGCGCATCCGCCCGATCTCGTGCTGATGGATCTCGTGATGCCGAAGGTCGACGGCGTCGCCGCGACGCGCCGGATCATGGCGCGCGCGCCGTGCGCGATCCTGATCGTGACGGCGAGCGTCAGCGCGAACACGTCGTCGGTCTACGAGGCGATGGGCGCCGGCGCGCTCGATGCGGTCGACACGCCGACGCTCGCGCTCGGGCTGTCGGCCGACGCGTCGCCGCAGGCGCTGCTCGCGAAGATCGACCAGATCGGCCGGCTGCTCGAAAGCCGCACCGCGGCGCTCGTGCCGCCGGGGCCGGCACCCGATCGCGGTCAGCCGACGCTCGTCGCGATCGGCGCGTCGGCGGGCGGGCCGACCGCGCTGACCGCGCTGCTGCGGGCGCTGCCGGCCGACTTTCCGGCGGCAATCGTGATCGTCCAGCATGTCGACCAGGCGTTCGCGCTCGGGATGGCCGAGTGGCTCGACGGCTATACGCGGCTGCCGGTGCGCGTCGCGCGGCAGGGCAGCGTGCCGCAGGCCGGCGAGGTGCTGCTCGCGGCGACCAACGATCACCTGTATCTGTCGCCGCGCGGCGTGCTCGGCTATACGCGGCATCCGGTCGAGACACCGTACCGGCCGTCGATCGACGTGTTCTTCAACAGCGTCGCCGACGGCTGGCAGGGCGAGGCGTTCGGCGTGCTGCTGACGGGCATGGGGCGCGACGGCGCGCTCGGCCTGAAGGCGATGCGCGCGAAGGGCTGCCATACGATCGCGCAGGACGAGGCGACCAGCGCCGTCTACGGGATGCCGAAGGCGGCCGCGGCGATTGGTGCGGCATCGGCGATCCTGCCGCTCGAGCGGATCGCGCCCCAACTGATCTCGCGCATCACGCGCTCGCTGCGCGACTGACGGCGCGCGAGGGGCGCGCGATGTCGTCCCGATCCGGTGTGCCGGCAGCCGCATTGCGGGCGGCGCGGGGCGTCGCGTACAATGGCCGCCAGCGGAGATGGCATGCCTCCCTGCGGTCGTACGCGGCGCGTTGCGCGCGGTGCGGCCCTCAACCGCCGGTTAGCCCGGCTGATGATGCCTGCGTGTTCCTGGGTCGTCAGGAGGTCGCAGGCCGTCCATGCGGTATTCTGCCGCCCAGGTTTTGATGTTCCGTCGAATCTGGAAATCATGTTTTTCACGACTTCTGCCGATCTTTTCGCGACCGTGCGCTATGTGTGCCGCTGGCTCGCGCTCTCGGCCCTGCTTGGCGCGCTGGCCGGCACGGCTTCCGCCCTGTTCCTGATTGCGCTCGACTGGGCGACCGGTACACGCGTGGCGCATCCGTGGCTGCTGTGGGGGCTGCCGGCCGCCGGTTTCGCGACCGGCTGGATCTACCATCGCTTCGGCCAGTCCGTCGCGCGCGGCAACAACCTGCTGATCGACGAGATCCACGACCCGAAGGCGCTCGTGCCGAAGCGGATGGCGCCGCTCGTGCTCGTCGCGACCGTCGTCACGCACCTGTTCGGCGGCTCGGCCGGCCGCGAGGGCACGGCCGTGCAGATGGGCGGCGCGCTCGCCGATCGCGTCACGCACGTGTTCCGTCTCGATCGGGAACATCGCCGCGTGCTGCTGATGGGCGGCATCGCGGCCGGTTTCGCATCGGTGTTCGGCACGCCGCTCGCAGGCGCCGTGTTCGGGCTCGAGGTGCTCGCGATCGGGCGTGTGCGGTACGACGCGCTGCTGACCTGCGTCGCCTCCGCGATCGTCGCGGACGTCGTCTGCCGCGCGTGGGGCGTGCATCACACGGCCTATGCGATTCCGTTCGTGCCGGCCGTGTCGGCGACGGGGTTGGCCGTGACGGTCATCGCGGGCATCGCGTTCGGCATGGTCGGGCGGCTGTTTGCGTTTGCGACGCATGCGCTGACCGCGTGGTTTCGACGGGTCGTCCGCTACGCGCCGCTGCAGCCGGTGCTCGGCGGCCTGCTGGTCGCCGCGGCCGCCACTGCGCTGAACGTGCCGCAGTATCTGGGCCTCGGCATCCCGACGATCGAGGCCGCGTTTCACGGCCCGCTGCCGCTCTACGATTTCGCGGGCAAGTTCGCGTTCACCGTTGTCACGCTCGCGTCGGGGTTCAAGGGTGGCGAAGTGACGCCGCTGTTCTATATCGGCGCGACGCTCGGCAACGCGCTCGGCCAGGTGCTGGCGCTGCCGGTGCCCGTGCTCGCGGGGCTCGGCTTCGTCGCGGTGTTCGCCGGCGCGGCCAATACGCCGATCGCGTCGACGATCATGGCGATCGAATTGTTCGGCGCGGATATCGGCGTGTATGCGATGGTCGCGTGTGTCGTCGCGTATCTGTTCTCGGGGCACGCGGGGATTTATCGCGCGCAGCGTGTGGCGGTGGGGAAGGGCGCGCAGGCGGAGGCGGAGTGATGCGGGTGCGGAAGGCAGATTCGTCGCGCATCGTCCGGGAGCGCGATGCATGCGATGTCGGAGGGGGCGCGTGTCGTTGCGGGTACATCTGATCGGGCCGGGCGGCGCCGGCAAGACCACGGTCGGGGCGATCGTCGCGGCGCGTCTGAACTGGCGGTTCGCCGATGTGGATCAATGCTTCCTGGCCGCGCACGGGAACATCGCCGATTTCATCCGGGACCGCGGCTATGTCGAATACGCCACGCAAAACGTCCGGCTGTACGAGCAGCTCAGGCAACGCATGTCGGCACCCACTATCTGGGCGATGTCGTCCGGTTTCATGCTGTATCCGGACGATGTCGCGCCGGCCTATCCGGCACTTCGTCGTTGCATCGAGAAGGACCGGTTCACCGCGCTCCTGTTGCCTTCGTTCGATCTCGAACGCTGCGCGAAACGGGTCGTCGAGCGGCAAATGGCCCGGCCATATCTGAGTGCGAATGAAGCCGACGAGATGCGCAAGATCCGTGATCGGTTCCCTGCGTTCATGCGCCTGAACTGCAAGCGGTTTGCGAGCGACGGCACACCCGAACACGTGGCGGCCGACATCGAGCGCTTTATCGTGGCGTCGATGCCGTCGATGGAACACGGTCCGTATCCGGTCGCGGGCAGTCGCCCGGCGGATCCCTGCGATACCGAAGGTGCCGGAAACCAGGAGAACGACATCCGATGACGCAGGAAGACTTCCTGATCGAAGCGCAGCGCCTCGCCAGGCCGTGCGATCAATACCGCTTGCCCGGTATTGGCGTGAACAGGCCCTACGCGCCGGCATCCGTTACTGCTTCGGCAGGCGTGCGACATGGCGCGCCAGCAGTTCCTCGATATCGATGCCTTTTTCCGCCAGCAACGCCGTGACAACGCCGTTCAGTTCGCCGAGCGTTTCCTTGACCGACTCCCGGATCGTGTCCACGACCACCTGCGTGCTGCGCTCGATCTCGATGTTGACCGTGTCGTTGACGCCCTTCGCATCGAAGGTCGTCGCGCGTCGCGTTTCGGGAATCAGCCAGACGTCGAACCAGCCTTCGTCGCGGTTGACGTCGGACACCGTCAGGCTGCAGCCGTTGATCGCGATATAGCCCTTCGCGAACACATACCGCTTGAATGCGTCCGGCACGCCGATGCGCACCATCCGGTTGTGTTCGGACGATGCGATGTGCCGGATGGTCCCGGTGAAGTCGACATGGCCGGACAGCGGATGCCCGCCGATCTCCGCTCCGTCCTTCGCCGCCCGCTCCACGTTGACGTGGGCGCCCGTCGCGAGCTCGGCCAGCGTGGTGATTCGCAGGCTCGGCAGCATCACGTCGAAGTCGATCAGTTCCGGCGAATGGATCGTCGTCACCGTCAGGCAGACGCCGTCGACCGAGACGCTGGCGCCGATCTCGATGTCGTCGGTAAACCGCTCGGGGAATTCGATGCTGAAGGTTCTCAGTTCCCCGTGATCGGCGATGGTCTTGATGGTGGCAACGCCCTGGACAATTCCTGTAAACATGGTCGATCCCTAGTCGCAAATTTCCTGGTCGACATGATAAGTGATCCCGGAAGCGGTGGCCTTGCGGCCCGCGGCTTCAGGCGGCTGGCGAGATTCGCGGCCGAAAAAAGGCCGTGCACCTGGCACGGCCTCGATCCGGATCCGTTTATCGACGCGCGCCGGCGGTGATGACCGCACCGCCGGCGCGCGTTGCGACACGCTTGCGTCACACCGCGGCAGGCTCGCCCAGCGGCCCGGCCGCGTCGTCCGCCGTGCGCCGCGGCGAATCGGCGAGCCCCTTCGCGAGCTCCAGCGCCTGCCGCTCGAACAGCCGGCGATAAATACCGCCGTCGATCCGGATCAGCGCATCGTGGCTGCCTTCCTCGATCACCTTGCCGCGATCGAGCACCAGCAGCCGGTCGAGCGCGCGCACGGTCGACAGCCGGTGTGCGACCACGAGCGTCGTGCGGCCGACCATCAGCCGCTCCATCGCCTGCTGGATCAGCAGCTCGCTTTCGCTGTCGAGGCTCGACGTGGCTTCGTCGAGGATCAGGATCGGCGCATCGGCGAGGAACGCGCGCGCGATCGCGACCCGCTGGCGTTCGCCGCCCGACAGCTTGATCCCGCGTTCGCCGACGAGCGTGTCATAGCCGTCCGGCAGCGCGGCGATGAAGTCGTGCGCGCTGGCAAGCCGCGCGGCGCGCTCGATGTCGGCCCGGCTCGCGTCGGGGCGCGCATACGCGATGTTCTCCGCGAGCGTGCGGTGGAACAGCACGGGCTCCTGCTGGACGATCGCGATCTGGCTGCGCAGCGAATCCTGCCGCACGCGCGCGATGTCCTGGCCGTCGATCGTGATGCGGCCGCCCGACACGTCGTACAGGCGCTGGATCAGCTTGATGAACGTCGTCTTGCCCGACCCCGAATGGCCGACGAGGCCGACGCGCTCGCCCGGCGCGATCCGCATCGAGAAATCGTCGTACAGCGGCGCCGGATGGTTGCCGTAGCGGAACGTCACGTGCTCGAAGCGGATCTCGCCTTGCCCGATGCGGATCGCCGGCGCGCCAGGGCGATCGTCGATGCCGAGCGGCTGGCGTTCGAGCGCGACGAGTTCTTCCATGTCATTCACCGAGCGCTGCAGGTTGCGGATGTGCATGCCGACGTCGCGCAGGTAGCCCTGCAGCATGAAGAACATCGTCAGCGCGAACGCGATGTCGCCGACGCTCGCCTCGTCGTTCGCCCACAGCCGCAGCGCGACGCCGATCATCGCGGCCTGCATCGCGACGAGCATCGCGCCCTGCAACCCGCCGTTGAGCGTGCCGCGCACCCACGTGCGGCGCGTGCGTTGCCGCCACTTGCCGATCACGCGGGCGAGCCGCGCTTCCTCGCGCGTTTCCGCGCCGAATGCCTTGACCACGGCATTGCAGCTCACGGCGTCGGCGAGCGCGCCGCCCATGCGCGTATCCCACAGGTTGCCGAGCCGGGCGGCCGGCGCGACGATGCCGAGCGACACCGCGACCGTCACCGTGATGTACAGCAGCGAACCCGCGCCGACGACGAGCCCCATCACGGGCCAGTGCGTGCCGAGCAGCACGGTGGCGCCGACGAGCATCGTGACCGACGGCAGCAAGGCGATCAGCACGGTGTCGTTCAGCAGGTCGAGCGCCCAGATCCCGCGCGTGATCTTGCGCACGGTCGAGCCCGCGAAGCTGTTCGCGTGCCAGTCGGTCGAGAAGCGCTGCACGCGATGGAACGACGCGGCCGCGATCTCGCTCATCATCTTCAGCGTGAGCGTGATGATGTTCAGGTAGACGCCTTGCCGCAGCAGGGTCGCGCCAAGGCCGAGCGCGGCGAGCGTGCCGAACGCGACGAGGGCCGCATGCCACGCGGCGGCGCGGTCGGTCAGGCCGGTCGACAGCGCGTCGACGAGGCGGCCGGCGAACAGGGGCGTGAGCACGTCGGCGAGCGCGGCGAGCAGCGCGAGGCCCGCGACCGTGGCGGTGCGGCCCGGCTGCTTGCGCCAGTAACGGAAGGTGAAGCCGAAGACGGCCTGGAATGCCTGGCCGCCCAGATGGGTGGTTTTTCTGGTCATTTATCGTTGCCCGGCGCATCGCGCGACGGGACTTTCCGGTTCGGAGAACATCGAAAACGCAACAGCCGGGCCGCGCGGAAACCATGCGGCGAAACGAAACGGGCTGTCGGGAAACGGCGCGGCTGACGGGTTAGCGGAAAACTCGGGAGCCGGCGCGGACGGCGGGCTGGATCAGCTGAGCCGTGGGACCACGTTCGGGAAAGCGGCTGGCATTCGGAACATCTGCACCTCCCCTGAAGTGAACGGTTGAAAGGACGCCGAAAAGACGTGAAAAGATTCTATCAGCAGCGCCGGGCGCGCCGCAACGTCTGACGAATGCGGCGTTGCAGCGTCGATACGGGTAGTATCCAGGGTTTCGGCCCTTCTTTTGCGGCCCTCCCACAGTGCCGCAGCGCAAGGGCCGGCACGCGCATCGATTACACTTCAACGTTTGCGGCGCACGACGCCGCAGCCCTCGCAGATTCACCACGATACATTCCTGAGGAAACGATGAGCGACGTTCAGCAAGGCATCCTGACCCCGATCGATACGGCGGCGCGATACCTCACTTTCACGATTTCGAATGACGGCAACGTGGCGGCGGCACTGACCGCGCTGCGCGAGATCGTCGACGGGCGCGACACGGTGGTCGGGTTCGGGCATGCGCTGGCGGCGCACCTCGGGCACCCGGTGCCGGGCCTGACCGCATTCCCGGCGTTCGCGGTGAAGGATCGCACGCTGCCGGCGACGCCGGCCGACGTGTGGGTCTGGCTGCGCGGCGACGACCGCGGCGAGATCGTGCTGCGCGCGCGGGCGATCGAACGCGCGCTGGCGCCGGCGTTCGCGTTGCAGGATGCGGTCGACGGTTTCCGCTATTCGACCGATCGCGACCTGTCCGGCTACGAGGACGGCACCGAGAATCCGGACGGCGACGACGCGGTGGCCGCGGCGATCGTGACGGGGCAGGGCGCGGGGCTCGACGGCGCGAGCTTCGTCGCGGTCCAGCAATGGCTGCACGACTTCGACCAGATGGAGCGCATTCCGTCGGGCGACATGGACAACATCATCGGGCGCCGCCGCTCGGACAACGAAGAACTCGACGATGCGCCCGAGTTCGCGCACGTGAAGCGCACCGCGCAGGAAAGCTTCGAGCCCGAAGCGTTCATGCTGCGCCGTTCGTCGCCGTGGTCGGACGCGCGCCGCGCAGGCCTGTACTTCGTTGCGTTCGGCTGCTCGTTCCGCGCGTTCGACGTGCAGATGCGCCGGATGAGCGGCGCGGACGACGGCATCGTCGACGGCCTGTTCCGCTTCACGCGGCCGCTGACGGGCGCGTATTTCTGGTGCCCGCCGATGAAGGACGGCAAGCTCGACCTGTCCGCGCTCGGACTGTAAGCACCTGACGGTATCGACGAAACGGGGGGCCGCGCATCGTGCGCGGCCCCCCGTTTCTTATTTCAAGCGGCGATCGTGTGCCGAGTTGCCTTGCGTGTCAGCTCAACGTCGTGTCGATCCGCGTGCCGCGCTTGATGAACTGCGTGACTGGCGTCTTCTCGCAGATTTCGGCGAGGCGCTGGCGTTGCGCGTCGTCGAGCGGGCCGTCGAGCGTCACGACGCGGCGCACGTACTGTGTGCCTTCGCGATCGGCATGCAGCTCGGTGCGCACGTCGATGCGCGCGGCCGGCCATGCCTTGCGCTGCATGTACATGCGCAGCGTCGCGGCCGTGCATTGCGCGAGGCCGGCCAGCACGAACTCGTACGGCGCCGGCCCGCGGCCCTGGCCGCCTTCGCGTGGCGCTTCGTCGCCGGTCAGCGCGTGCGTGCCGGCCTGCAGCTGGACGACGTAGTCGGGCGCCTCGGCGTCGAGGACGGCGGCGGCATGGATGAGCGACATGGCAAGTCTCCGGTCAGCGGGAAGAGGAAAGCGGGCGCCGCGTGGCGGCGCGCAGCCGTCAGCATACCGCCCCGATCATGACGGCGTGCGCCGCGCGGCTACACGTCGGCGACGCCGGCGCTGCTGCGCACGAGCGCGGCGATGCGTTCGCGTACCCACTGGTGCGCGCGATCGGCGTCGCGCGATTCGTGCCAGTACGCAAGCAGCGGGAACGGCTTGAGCCGCAGCGGCAGCGGCCGTACGACGATCGGCAGCATCGCGGCCATCCGCAACGCGTAGGTGTGCGGCAGCGTGACCAGCAGGTTGCCGGCCGCGGCGATCTGGCAGGCGGCGAAATAGTGCTGGCAGGTGAGCCGGATATCGCGGAAGCGGCCGTCGTTGCCGAGCAGCACGTCGAGCGATTGCGGCTCGCCCAGCGACGACACCGCGACATGCCGTGCCGCGAAATAGTCGCCGCGCCGCAGCGGGTCGCGCGCAAGCGGGTGATCGCTGCGCAGCGCGACGACGAGCGAATCGTCGAGCAGGTGTTCGGTGGCGATGCGCGGGCCGGTCGGCACGCGGCGATCGACGGCGAGATCGAGATTGCCCGATGCGAGTTCGCGCTCGATGTCGGCCACCGCGATGCGACGGCTCACGAGCCGCAGGCCCGGTGCTTCGTCGGCGAACGCGGCGACGATCCGCGGCAGCGCGATCGATTCGAGCACGTCGCGAATGCCGACCGCGATGCTCAGGTCGAGCGTCGCGGGTTCGAATGCCGACGGCGCACGCGCGGTGCCTTGCAGGCCCTTCAGGTGCAACTGGACGTCCGCGATGATCGAACGCGTGCGTTCGGTTGCCACGACACGGTTGCCCTGGCGCACGAACAGCGGATCGTCGAAATGCGCGCGCAGCCGGTTGAGCGCGTGCGTGACGGCCGGCTGCGTGAGATGCAGCGCGCGGGCCGCCGCGCCGATGCCGCCCTGCACGTAGACGGCGTCGAGCACGCGAAACAGGTTCAGGTCGAGACGGTGATCGGCGGGCACGGGGCGCGGGCGGTGTGGTGAAGGGTGGACCGATTCTAAAGGATGTGCCGCCAACGGATGCGCTGGTTTTCTGGGATGGCGATCGATGGGATTGGATACGCGTCGATATCGTTTGAGCCGATATTCGGCTGTGCATTTATCCGGATGCCCGACTCAATATGCCGCGATGAAATGCGCGGATTGCGATGTACACAATCGCAATAATCGGCGACATCGGCACGCGTAATTCTGCATAGGCCCGCCAGCAACCCCTGGCAGCCTGTAGTAATCCGCCATCATGCTGTCCCCGTCAGCCATTTCGCGCCAAACGCACAACCCGTTCGGCTAAGATGCCGTCGCTTCATATTTCGGGATAGCCGTCCTGTCGCACGCATTCAAACCAAATATAAGCCTGACAGTTCGACGGTATTACAAGAAGTCGAAACAAGTCGGGGGCTTGGCCAGTGAATGCAGCAGATCAGAGATGGGTCGTTATTTATTTGAGTACGGGGTTTTCGTTGGCCCAGGCCGCGCGCATTGGCGAGGCTTTCAACCTGGCGAATCGCCTGCACGCATACAGTGCGGACTACCAGTTGAAGTACGTATCCGAAAGCGGGGGGCTGTTGCAGTCGTCGTCCGGCGTGAGCATCGCGGCCGATCCGCTCGGCGACGAGCACGGCCGCCGCGCGCTCGCGTTCTTTCATCTTCACGGTGACCGCGCGGTCGTCAACTGGGACGACGCATTGCAGCGTCGTCTCTCCGACATTCGCTATCATGCGCGCTGGATCGTCGACGGGATGGACCTGCCCGCGCTCGCGGCCATGCAGCGTCCGTCGTCGGCGATCGAAGGGCGGCCAGGCCGGGGCGGGCGCCGGGTCGCCACGACGGTCGAGCTGCAGGCCGGCGAAACCGACGTGTTCGCCGCCGTGCTCGACATGTTCCGTGTCGATCTCGGCGACAGTGCCGCGCAGGAGATCGCCAGCAACATGCTGCGGCCGGTCGAGCAACGCTATACGCAGTCGATGTGGGCCTTTCGCGAACTGAGCGCAAGCCCGTCGATCCGGATGTCGGCGCAGCGGCTGCGTGCGCAGAGCGTGAACCGCATCTCGATCGCGAACGCCGCACAGGCCGCCGCGATGAGCGAGCGCAACTTCCTGCGGCGCTTCAAGAAGGAGATCGGCGTGACGCCGACCGAGTTCGTCCAGCACGTGCGGCTCGAGCGCGCCTGCCACATGCTGGTCCACACGACGCTGCCGGCCGACAAGGTCGCGCGCCGCACCGGGTTCGGCAGCGGCGAGCGGCTCGCGAAGCTGTTTCGCCAGCGCATGCTGATGTCGCCGACCGAATTTCGCGTCACCGAGCGCGAAAGGATCCTGACCCGTGGCGCCGCGCCGCCGCCCGATGCCGACGGGGGGGCCTGCGACGGCACCGGGGGGCATTGCGCCGCATGCGCCACCGCTCGGGAGCAAAACGGACGGATACCCGTAGAATCGTCCTGTCGCGATCTCGAGCCCCGGTTTCCATGTCCTTCCTCCCCACTACCGCCACCGCCCCTTTCTGCCCGTCGGAAGTAAAGGGCAGTATCACGATCGAGGCCGGCGCGCCGCGCTGGCAGAAGCTCAAGCGCTTCTTCGGCCCCGGCCTGCTGGTCGCGATCGGCTACATGGATCCCGGCAACTGGGCGACCGACATCCAGGCCGGCTCGCAGTTCGGCTATTCGCTGCTGTGGGTCGTCGCGTTTTCGAGCCTCGCGGCGATCTTCCTGCAGATGCTCGCGGCGCGGCTCGGCCTCGTCGCGGGCAGGGATCTCGCGCAGGCCAGCTACGATCGCTACGGCCGGTTCGGCCGCGTCGTGCAGTGGGTGACCGCCGAAGTGTCGATCGTCGCGTGCGACATCGCGGAAGTCCTCGGCTGCGCGCTCGCGTTCAAGCTGCTGCTCGGCGTGCCGCTCGCGTGGGGGATCGTGCTGACCGCGCTCGACACGGTGATCGTGCTCGGCCTGCAGGGCAAGGGGTTCCGCCAGATCGAGGCGATCGTGCTCGGGCTGATCGCGACGATGGCGTTCTGCTTCGTCGCGCAGGTCGCGATCACGCCGCCCGACTGGCATGCGGTGGTTGGCGGGCTCGTGCCGGGCGATCCGGGCCACGACCGCAAGGACGCGATCGTGCTCGCGCTCGGCATCGTCGGCGCGACGATCATGCCGCACAACCTGTACCTGCATTCGTCGGTCGTGCAGACGCGGCGCGTGGTCGGCGGGGCGCGCGGGACGATCCGCGACACGCTCGCGCTGGTGCGCATCGATACCTGCGTGTCGCTGTTCGTCGCGATGCTCGTCAACGCGGCGATCCTGGTCGTCGCGGGCGCGGCGTTCCATGCGACGGGCCAGCACAACGTGACCGACATCGAGCAGGCCTACAAACTGATTACGCCGATCGCGGGCGGTGCGGCCGCGCTGCTGTTCGGCATCGCGCTGCTCGCGTCGGGGCAGAGCTCGACGCTCACCGGCACGATCGCCGGCCAGGTGATCATGGACGGCTTCCTGCATACGAAGATCCCGTGCTACCAGCGCCGGCTGATCACGCGCGGGCTCGCGCTCGCGCCGGCGCTGATCGGCGTGCTGTGGCTCGGCGACGGCTCGGTCGGGAAACTGCTCGTGTGGAGCCAGGTGCTGCTGAGCCTGCAGCTGCCGTTCGCGATGTGGCCGCTGATCCGCTCGGTCAGCGATCGCAACACGATGGGCGAGCACACGATCGGGCGCGGGATGCAGGTCGCGGCGTGGGCGCTGTTCGCCATCATCACCGGAACGAACCTGTTGCTGATCACCGGCGTCGCGGGCTGATACAGGCTGTCACACGCTGAAACAGAGGCGCTGTGCGCATGCGGTAAACTGCGGCCTTTCGATAGCCGCCCGAAGTCCGTTATGTGGAGTGAAATCAGCAACCTCGGCGATGCCGCGCTGACCCTGCCGATCGCGCTGACGTGCGCAGCGTGGCTCGCGCTGGCCGACTGGCGCCTCGCCGTCCGCTGGGGCGTGCTGCTTGCCGCCGGCATGGGCCTGGTGGGCGCGACGAAGATCCTCTATGCCGGGTGCGGTGTCGAGCTCCCGCAGTTCGATTTCCGCGTGATCAGCGGCCATACGATGCTGTCGACGTCCGTGTGGACCGTCGCGCTGTCGATGCTGTGGCAGGCGTTCCGGCCGGGCAAGGCGCCCGGCATTGCGGCCGGGCTGGCCGTCGGCGCGGTCACGGCCGTCGCGCGCGTGTTCGATCATTCGCACACCGTTCCGGAAGTGATCGTCGGCTGGATGCTCGGCGCGCTCGTCGCGCTGGTGTTCCTGCGCGGCTACGACGGCGTACGGCAGCGGGCATGCTCACCGCGCGTCGCGGCCGTCTGCCTGCTGCTCGTGTCGGGCATCGCATACGGGCACCGTGCGCCGTTCCAGCAGATGATCGATACCCACTCGCCGCAATTCTGCGCGTTCGTGCGCGCGCCGTCGGGCGACGGATTCTGACGGTTGCCCGTCGCGGCGCTCCGGCGTCGCTTTCTTGCCGCCGGCATTCGCCTGGCGGTTGCACGATTCCACACCGGCTCATCTTCCCGATCGCTTCCTCGCCCGCGCGGAGCGCAACGCTCGTCATTCCCCGAATCCATGACCCGTCCGGTCTGTCTATATGACTGGCGGGCGCCGCCGGTCCGTGCATGCGTGCCGGTCCGCGAAGGTCATGAACTGGGCCTATGGCCGGGCATAACGATTATTCATTTCATCGATTGGCGTCATTCGCGTACGCTGGCTGTCGTTCGACCCGGGCCGGTTGCCGGGCCTGTCCGGCGCGCGTCCTGTTCATCTCGATATACTCGCGGAAACCGTGCGGCGCCTCGTGATGTCGAGGTACGGTCAACCGGCCCGCATCGGCTGGGAAAGGCACGGCAAACCCGTCGCGGCAGCGTTCCGCGACGACGATTCACGATAGGAGCAGGTCACATGACAGTCGTTTCTTCGCGCCTTGCCGGCAAGTGCGCATACATCACGGGCGCCGCGGGCGGCCTCGGCCGCGCGATCGCGCGCCGGATGGTCGAGCAGGGCGCGCGCGTGTTCGTGACCGACATCGCCGACGCTGCGGTGCTCGACGCGTTCGCGCAGGAGCTCAATGCGGGCCATGCGACGCCGGTCGCGTTTGCCGCGACGCAGGACGTGCGCGACGAAGCGCGCTGGCAGGCGCTGCTCGCGCAGGCGGTCGATGCGATGGGCGGCCTGTCGGTGCTCGTCAACAACGCGGGCGTCGGCTCGATCGGCTCGCCCGCGCAGATCGAGCTGGACGAATGGCGGCGCGTGATGGCGATCAACGTCGAGAGCATCGTGCTCGGCTGCAAGCATGCGCTGTCGTATCTGGCCGAAAGCCATCCCGCATCGATCATCAACATCTCGTCGGTCGCCGCGTTCAAGGTCGAGCCGGATTTCACCGCGTACAACGCGTCGAAAGCGGCGGTCGCGTCGCTGACGAAGTCGGTCGCGATCGACTGCGCACGCCGCGAGATCGACGTGCGCTGCAACTCGATTCACCCGGCGTTCATCCGCACGGGGATCGTCGAGCCGCTGTTCCAGTCGCTCGGCGAACGCGATGCGACGCGCAAGCTCGCGCGCGGCATTCCGCTGCGCCGGCTCGGCGAGCCGGACGACGTCGCGCACGCGGCCGTGTATCTCGCGTCCGACGAGAGCCGTTTCGTGACGGCCGCCGAACTCGTGATCGACGGCGGCATGTGCGCGGTCTGACGCGCATCCCGAACTACAACGACCGGAGGAGAACATCGTGTCCACACCCGTGAACCGCCAACTGCTGCTGAAGACGCGCCCGGAAGGGCGGGTCGGCCGCGAACACTTTTCGCTCGTCGAGACGCCGGTGCCGGCGCTCGCAGACGGCGAAGTGCTCGTGCGCGTGCTGTATCTGTCGATGGACCCGACCAACCGCGTGTGGATGAGCGACGTGCCGCAGTACCTGCCACCCGTCGCGATCGGCGAGGTGATGCGCGCGCTCGGCATCGGGCGTGTGGTGGCGTCGCGCCATGCGGGGTTCGCGGAAGGCGATCTCGTGCAGGGGCTCGTCGGCTGGCAGGATTATGCGGTCGTGCCGGCCGACCAGGCCGCGCAGCTCGTGAAGCTGCCCGCGGAGTCGGGCCTGCCGCTGCCGACGCTGCTCGGTGCGTGCGGGATGAGCGGGCTGACCGCGTACTACGGGCTGACCGACATCGCGCCGGTGCAGCCGGGCGAGACGCTCGTGGTATCGGCGGCGGCCGGCTCGGTCGGCTCGATCGCCGGGCAGATCGGCAAGATCCACGGCGCGCGCGTGGTGGGTATCGCGGGCGGTGCGGACAAGTGCCGCTACCTGACCGAGACGCTCGGCTTCGACGCGGCCGTCGACTACAAGGCCGACGATTTCCGTCAGCAGCTGAAGGCCGCGACGCCGGACGGCGTGCACGTGAATTTCGAGAACGTCGGCGGCGAGGTGATGCGCGCGGTGCTGTCGCGGATGGTGATCGGCGGGCGCGTCGCCCTGTGCGGCGTGATCTCGAATTACAACAGCGGGCGCGCGGCGGACGACGTCGGTGTGCTGATCTCGAAGCGGCTGACGATGCGCGGCTTCCTGATCCTCGACTATCGCAAGAGCCGCGAGGCCGTGCAGACGCTCGCGGGCTGGCTGCGCGACGGCCGGCTCAAGGCCGAGGAGACGGTTGCGGACGGTCTCGAAAATGCGCCCGACGTGCTGAACCGCCTGTTCGACGGCGACCATCGCGGCAAGCTCGTGCTGCGCGTCGATCCGGACGCGTGACGGGCCCGCGGCACGGCGTGCGATGCCGTCGTACGCCGCCGCAACGGGCGCGAACGCGGTGCGTTCGATCAATCGGGTCTTAGTTTCGGACTTGTCCCATATATTGTCCGGACGTCCCTCCCTAAAGTGATTGCCAGCAGACAGGCGGTGCGACCGACGCGTCACGCCGCCTTTTTTTCTGGTCACGCAGCAGAGGAGAGGGAACATGCGAAACGACGCGAAGCGGGCGGCATCGGCAACGGCAGTGCGCCATCGAACGGGGCGGGGCGCCGGGGCCGTGCGGAAGATGGCTCTCGGGCTGGGTGTCGCGCTGGCGATGTCGAATGCGATGGCAAGCGGACAGAGCGCGTCGGACGGCATCGTCCGGTTCACCGGCGCGCTCGTCGATCTCTACGACGTGACGCTCGATGCGCGGTCGGCTGCGCTGGTCGATGGACCGGAGGTGGCCGGCAGCGGGGCGGCGGCCACGCTCCGGTTCGATGCGCATGGCCGGCGCTTGCCGGGTGCGCAGGTGATGCTGGTCGGGCTGGACGGTACGCCGCTCGCGCCGGATGCTGCCACGGGCATGCGTGCAACGTGGCGCGATGCACACGACGAGCGAAGCGTGCGGCTGGCATTGGGCCGTGTTCATCGCGTGGGCCCGTACGGCGGCATGATGACGGTGGCGGCGGATGAAGCAACGGGCGCCGTGGCGCCCGTCGTGATTCGCATTCGTCATCCGTGACCGATGCTTTCTGCAGGTGTGCGGATCGCCTTCGGCCGGCGCGCGGCACATAGCCGCGCGGTGCGTCATTCGCCCTGTTCGGAACGCGCGTAGATGTCCCAGCTCGCCATGAACAGCGCGGCGACGAGCGGCCCGATCACGAAGCCGTTGATCCCGAACAGCGCCATCCCGCCGAGCGTCGAGATCAGCACGACCCAGTCGGGCATCTTCGTGTCCTTGCCGACGAGGATCGGGCGCAGCAGGTTGTCGACGAGGCCGATCACGCCGACGCAGAACCCGACGAGGATCACGCATTTCCAGATCTCGCCGACCATCAGGAAGTAGAGCGCGGCCGGCACCCACACGAGGCTCGCGCCGATCGCGGGCAGCAGCGACAGGAACGCCATCAGCGCGCCCCACAGCACGACGCCCTGGATGCCGAGGATCCAGAAGATCAGGCCGCCGAGCGCGCCCTGCACGAGCGCGACCGCGATGTTGCCCTTCACGGTCGCGCGCACGACCGTCGTGAATTTCGCGAGCAGCAGGTTCTTGTGCGCTTCGTCGAGCGGCAGCGCGCGGCGCACGCGGCGGCCGATCTCGCCGCCGTCGCGCAGCAGGAAGAACACCATGTACAGCATCACACCGAAGCTCACGACGAACTGGAACGTGTTCTGGCCGATGCTGAGCGCCTGGGTGGCCGCGAACTGGCTGATCTGCGCGGCGCCGTCGGTCAGCTTCTTCTGGATGCCCGGGATGTTGGTCAGTCCGTACTTCTGCAGCAGGTGCTGGATCGACGACGGCAGCGCGTGAATGATGTCCTGGAAGTATTGCGAGTAGTTTGGCTGCGCGGTCTTGATTTCCTGGTACACGTATGCGATTTCCTGCACGAGCGTCGCGGCGACGAACACGAGCGGCAGGATCACGATCAGGATGATCAGCGACATCGTCACGAGCGCGGCCAGGTTGCGCCGCTTGCCGAAGCGCGCGGCGAGCCAGCGCTGCACGGGCTGGAACAGGATCGCGAGAACGGTGCCCCAGAACACGGCGCCGGAGAACGGCGCGAGGATCCAGCAGAATCCGACGGTGACCGCGGCCAGCAGGAAATAGAAGAATTTTTGGTGATCGTGTCCGCTTTCCATGGATGGCGTTCGCGCAGATTGATGCTTGGTTTGATTGAATTGCGTTGCCCGGGGCGCGATCGGCTCTCGAACGTCACGGGTTCGCGGCGGAACGCGGCGTGGGGCGGCCCGAACGGGAGTATGCCCGCAAAGGCCCTGCCATCATAGCCGCAGCGCGCGGTACATGCGAAAACGCCGCGGCCGGGGCCGCGGCGCTGCCGGGAAGCAAACGCGGCGCAACGCCGCGTGCCGCATCGTCAGATATTGAGCTTCGTGACCTTCGTGCCGTTCACCGACAGGTCGCCCATCAGGCCCGCGTTGGTCAGGACCAGCACCTCGACCGGCGCGGTGGCCGTGTTGGAGTCGACCGCGCCGTTCGCGCCGACCTTCACGACCGCGACGGAGGCGTCGGCGCCGGCCGACCAGCCTTCGGACTTGCGGAACGAGTCGAGCGCATCCTGCGTCATGAACAGGAACACGATCGCCTTCGACTGCGCGCCGGCCTGCAGGCCGACCGACAGCGACGACGTGTTGTAGTAGCCGACCGTGCTGCCGCCGACGCGCAGCGCGCCGTTGCCCGACTGGCCGCCGACGATGAAGCCGGCCTGCAGCACGCTCGGGAACACGAGCACGCCGCGCGATTTCGCGACGAGTTCACGCGATCCCGGCACCGTCGAATAGAGGCGCGACAGCGTCGCGTTGACGCTGGCGTCGATCGACTGGCGCTTCGACGCGCTGGCCGATGCGCTTTCCGGTTTGTCCGGGGTGGTCGTACAGCCGGCGAGCGCGAGGCTGCCGAGCAGGACGGCGGCGGCGGCTTTCATGGCAAAGGTTTTCTGCATGGCGTTTCTCCTTCGTTGTCTGATTGAGGACGGACGGTGCGGGCAGCGGGGCGGCCGGCTCCGTTCAACGGCGGGCAAGGAGCAGGCCCGCAACGAACGCGAGGCCGGCGACGACGCCGGCGGTTTGCCACGGGTTGTCGTGCACGGCCTGCGACACCCGTTCGGCCGAATCGCGCAGCCGGGCGGCCGCGCTGCCCGACGCATGGTCGAGCGCGCTGCGCGCTTCATCGAGCCTGGATTGCACGCGCTTGCGCAGCGCGGCGATATCGCCGTCGCCGTCGTTTTTCAGCAGATCTTCGAGTTCGTCGACCAGCCCGCGCAGATCGTCGGTGACGTCGGCACGCAGGTCGCGGGCCGCCGAGCGCGTCGTGCGTCCCACGCGCCGGCCCGTGCGACGAATGTCGGACAGGCCGCGGTCCAGCTTGTGTTCGATCGAGTCGGTGAGCGCCATGGTGTTTATCCTCCTTCGATTCAAGGCTAATTTGAAGATAAGACGAATCCCAGCAACCTGTGTGATTCACTTGGCCCGATTTTGTTTCGAGACAAATTTTCAATTCGTCGGCAGGATTGCCGCGAAGCCCCGCCGCACGGGGCGGCGCGGCGGTTGAAAAAAATTCCCATGCCGGGCGAAGCGGCGTATCGGGCCGCGATACGCGGTGAAGGCACGGTAAATATCGCGTCGCCAGGGCTGCCAGGTAAATAGTGCCGTTGCAGGCCTTGTGCTGATGCAAATGCACTATTCGACGCTCTGTCGACGAGCACGGTTCGTTCCCGGGGCTGCCAACGTGCCGCCGTCGCCAAGCGCGACGTCGATCACGACGGGATCGTGGTCGGATGAACGGTACGCGTCGGGTGCGTAATAAGACGACCGGTGCGCGAATGTTTTGTAATCGGGCACGGGTTGCAGGGCAACGGGTTCGTCGGCGTTGATGTGCCAGACGTGCACGGCCTTCACGCGCGCGGCGAGTGCAGGCGTGGCGAGCGCGTGGTCGAGGCTGCCCGCTTCGCCGCGAAATACGTAGCTGTACGCAGCATCGCCGACGAAGCGGGCCACCAGGTTCGCGTACCCGCGCGATTCGAACGCGCGAACCGGATCTTCCTTCGCGTAGCTGTTCAGGTCGCCGATCAGCAGCACCCCGTCCGCCGCGGTGCCGGTTGGCGACGTGGCGAGCCAGTCGGCGATGCGTGCGGCGGCCCGCGTGCGTGCCGCATTCCAGCAGCCCTGGCCGTCCGACTGGTCGCGATCGGCGCCGGTCGCATTCGGGCAGTTCTTCGATTTCAGGTGATTGACCGCGACCGTGAAGACGCGCGTGCCGCCGATGCCGCGGAACGTCTGCGCGAGCGGCGGCCGGTGCCGGCCGCCGAGTGCGACGGTCGCCGCACGCCCGATCGGCTCGACCGTGCGGCTGTCGTACAGCAGCGCGACCGCGATCGCATCGTGGCCGAGCCGCCCGGTGCCGGGATCGACCGCGCGCCAGCCGTCACCGAGTTGCGTGGCGAGACGCCGCACGGCGCTTGCGTCGCCGTGGCCGTTGTTCGCGATTTCCATCAGCCCGATCACGTCGGCACGCAACGCGCGCAACGCCGCGACGATCTTCGCTTCCTGTCGCGCGAACGCGGCGGGCGTTTTCGCGCCACGGTTGGCCGGGGCATCGAATCCGCCTCCATGCCCGTCGCCGTTGAAATAGTTGAATACGTTGAACGACACGATGCGCACGTCGGCATCGGGATGCCGCGCAGGCGCATCGGTACGCGGGTTCGCGGCGGCATCGAACACCGGCATCGCGCCGGCAACCGGTTGCAGCCGCCACGCGCCGTAGCGCAGTTCGAGCACGCCTTCGACGCCGCGCACCGTGTAGCCCGCGCGCAGCGTATTGGCGGCACTCAGCGCGGGTGGCGGATAGCGCGCGGTCGCGGGATCGCGGCGGTTCGAGCCGTCGTCGAGCACGATGCGGTTGCGTGCGTTGGCTGCCGCGAGCGCGGCGGCCTCGGCCGGCGGTGCGACGTGGGTCGGGATGCGCAGCCGGCCGTTGCTGAGGACGACGCTGCCGTAGCGGCCGAGTTCGTGCGTATCGCTGACCGTCAGCTGTTGCGGCAGGCGCACCCGCATGCCTTCGTGCGCGGCCAGCACGGATGGCGTGGCGACCGGCAGCGCGAGCGTTGCCGGCGTGACCGTCTGCCCGCGTGCGCAGACGGTCATGCCGCCCGACAGCGTGAATTGCGTCCGGCCGTATCGCTCGTCGACGCGGCCCGTGAGATGCACGAGATCGCCGGCCTTCGCGCGCGCGGTCGGTGCGTACACGAACACGCCTTCCGGCACGCCCGGCCGGTGCCGTCGCTGCGCGTCGGCCTGCTGGACGAAGAAGCCGCCGAGGCCGTCTGCGCCGCCGAACGCCGCGGTGACGACCGCTTCGATCGAGGTCGTTTGCCCGGCCAGCGGCGACGGGCCGCCGGCGCCGCGGAGGTCGGCAATCGGCGTGGTTGCGCCGCCGCAGCCGGCGCTGACCGGCGGCGCAGCCGCGGCCGGCCGGGCGAAGACGGCGAAGAGGGGGGCGAGGGCGATGAACGGTGCAACGGCAAGCGGCAGAAGCAGGCGTGACATGGGGCAGTCCACAGGAAGAAAATCCGACGGTTCGGGCAGGCATCTTGACGGCAAAATGTCAGGAAGCGGCCGAAATGGCCGTCCGGCCAGAGCCGATTGGCCGACGATGCAAACCGCACGGCGGCTGCTACGCTTTTGCATCGGCCGCCGCATCCCGATCGCGCAGCGAACGCTGCCGCGCCCCGTTCCCACAGGAGAGATCCATGTCTTACATGCTGTTGATTGTCGAGCCGACCGACCAGCGCGCCGAACGCACGCTCGACGAAGGTCAGGCGCTGTACGCGCGGATGGTCGATTTCGCCGAGACGCTGAAGGTGCGCGGCGTGCTGCGCGGCGTCGAGTCGCTGGAGCGCTCCGAGCGCGGGACGCGCGTGCAGGTGCGCGACGGCGAGACGCGCCTGCTCGACGGCCCGTTCGCGGAGGCGAAGGAGATGATCGGCGGCTTCTTCCTCGTCGATGTCGACACGCGCGAGGAAGCGATCGAGATCGCGCGCCAGTGCCCGGCCGCGCAATGGTGCACGGTCGAGGTGCGGGCGGTCGGCCCGTGCTTCCTGTGAAGGCCGCGGCTCGGTATTTACCCTGATGTGTCGCGGAACATGTCGATCCGGCTGTCTTCCGGCCGTCGTCCGGATAAGGCGCCGATGAACGGGCGCCGCCTTCCACCGACGACAAGGAGTAAACGATGCGATTCATGATCATGATCCGGGCGAACGCCGTCAGCGAGTCCGACGCGTTGCCGGATAACCGGCTGGTCGAGGCCATGACCGTCTATCACGAGGAACTGGCCAGGGCCGGCGTGCTGCTCGACGCGAACGGGCTGCGGCCGAGTGCGCGCGGCTGGCGCGTGCGCTACACGGGCGGCAAAGGCACGGTGGTCGACGGCCCGTTCGCCGAAACGAAGGAACTGATCGCCGGCTATACGCTGATCCAGGTGCGTTCGCGCGACGAAGCGCTCGAATGGACGCGCCGGTTCCCCGCGCCGTTCGGCGCCGAGATGGATTGCGAGATCGAGGTGCGGCCGCTGTTCGAGCTTGACGATCTCACGCCGAGCGACGCGGTCGAGCGGTTCCGCGAACTCCACGTCGGCCGCACCAGCGCCTGATCGATTGCCCACCTGAACCCAACCTCACCGGGAGCACCCGACATGCACAAGATGGTCTTCATCAACCTGCCCGTGGCCGACCTGCCGCGCTCGAAGGCGTTCTACCAGGCGCTCGGCTTCGAGGTCGTGCCGGCCTATACCAACGACCAGGCCGCCTGCATCAAGATCAGCGACACGATCTTCGCGATGCTGCTCGTGCGGCCATTTTTCCAGACGTTTACCGGCAAGACCATCGTCGATCCGGCAACGCAGGTGCAGGCACTGTCGTGCCTGTCGTGCGAAAGCCGCGCCGAGGTCGACACGATCGTCGCGAAGGCGCTGGCGGCCGGCGGGTCCGCGCCGCAAGCGCCGCGCGAGTACCCGAACATGTACGGCCACGGGTTCGACGATCCGGACGGCCATGCATGGGAGCTGATGGCCATGCCGCTGGACGCGTCCGCCGAGGGGCAGGCGTCGTGACGCATGAGGCGACTCACCGTGCGATCGAAGCGGTCTGGCGGATCGAGGCGCCCAAGATCATCGCGCGCGCCGCGCGCGTGGTGCGCGACGTCGGCGTGGCCGAGGAACTGGCGCAGGACACGCTCGTCGCGGCGCTCGAGCACTGGCCCGTCGACGGCGTGCCCGACAACCCGGCCGCATGGCTGATGACGGCCGTGAAGCGTCGTGCGCTCGACCGGATCCGGCAGGAGTCGCTCCACGCGGCGAAGCGCGACCAGCTCGGCCACGAGATGGACGCGCTCGAAGCGCATGTCGTCCCCGACATCGCGGAGGCGCTCGCCGACGCGAGCGACGACGACATCGGCGATGACCTGCTGCGGCTGATCTTCACGTCGTGCCACCCGGTGCTGTCGACCGATGCGCGCGTTGCGCTGACGCTGCGGCTGCTCGGCGGGCTGACGACGGGCGAGATCGCGCGCGCGTTCCTGACGCCCGAGCCGACGATCGCGCAGCGGATCGTGCGCGCCAAGCGCACGCTCGCGGCGGCGCACGTGCCGTTCGAGGTGCCGGCCGCCGATGCGCGGCCCGCGCGGCTCGCGTCGGTGCTCGAAGTGATCTATCTCGTGTTCAACGAAGGCCATGCGGCGACCTCCGGCGACGACTGGACGCGCCCGGCGCTGTGCGACGAGGCATTGCGGCTCGGCCGCGTGCTGGCCGGGCTGGCGCCGGACGAGAGCGAGGTGCTCGGGCTCGTTGCGCTGATGGAACTGCAGGCGTCGCGCATGCCTGCGCGCACCGACGCGCAGGGCCGGCCCGTGCTGCTGCTCGACCAGGATCGCAGCCGCTGGGATCCGCTGCTGATCCGGCGCGGGCTCGCGGCGCTCGAACGCGCGACGAAGCTCGGCGGCGTACGCGGGCCGTATGCGCTGCAGGCCGCGCTGGCCGCCTGCCATGCGCGCGCGCGGCATGCGTCGGATACCGACTGGGCGCAGATCGTCGCGCTGTATGACGCGCTCGCCGAAGTCGCGCCGTCGCCCGTCGTCGAGCTGAATCGCGCGGTGGCCGTCGGGATGGCGTTCGGGCCGGCCGCGGCGCTCGAGCTCGTCGATGCGTTGCGCGACGATCCCGCGCTCGCGCGCTATCACTGGCTGCCGAGCGTGCGTGGCGACCTGCTGGCGAAGCTTGGCCGCGCGGACGAAGCCAAGGCCGAATTCCGCCGCGCGGCGGAACTGACGCGCAACGAGCGCGAACGCGAATTGCTGCTCAGGCGTGCGACGGACGCGTGACGCACGCGGCACGCACGAACGCGCGAACGCAGCGCACCGTGCGCAGGTCGCGCCGGGGAGCGCGCGCCGTGTCCCGCCGGGCACTATCGCCCGGATTGAAAAAGCCTATTGGGGGATGCGAACGCGAGCGCCTAGATTGAAGAGCACGATGCGCGCGCCCCGGCAAGCGCATCGTTCCCCACATACCTGATCGGCCCGGCTTCGCACGCGGCCGCGCCGACTCGAACGGAGGCGCAAATGGCTCAACTCAAGGGCAGCAAAACCGAAGAGAACCTGAAGGCCGCATTCGCGGGTGAATCGCAGGCGAACCGGCGTTATCTGTATTTCGCTTCGAAGGCTGACGTCGAAGGCCAGAACGACGTCGCCGCGCTGTTCCGCTCGACCGCCGAAGGCGAAACCGGCCATGCGCACGGCCATCTCGAATATCTGGAAGCCGTCGGCGATCCGGCAACGGGCTTGCCGTTCGGTCCATCGCGGCTGAATCTCGAATCGGCGATCGCCGGCGAAACGCACGAATACACCGACATGTATCCGGGCATGGCGAAGACGGCGCGCGACGAGGGTTTCGACGAAATCGCGAACTGGTTCGAGACGCTCGCGAAGGCGGAACGCAGCCACGCGAACCGCTATACGAAGGCGCTGGACAGTCTCGTCGACTGACAGGCTGCCGCGGGCCGCACGTCAGGCCGTGCGACCGGCAAGCGGCCGGCTGTTCGTTCATCGCTGCCCGCATTGCGCGGGCGGCGCTGGCGCGCATGCGCGCCACGCTGGAGCGCCCCATGCCCCACAAGGAAGGCAGTCTCGAAGCCCCGACCCGGCATCCGCTCGACTGGCAGTCCGATACGTTCTACGACCCGGCCGCGATCGATGCGGAAATGACGCGCGTGTTCGACATCTGCGCCGGGTGCCGGCGCTGCGTGTCGTTGTGCGGCGCGTTTCCGACGCTGTTCGATCTGGTCGACGACACGCCGATGGGCGATATCGAAGAAGTGCCGAAGGCCGCGTTCGGCAAGGTCGTCGACCAGTGCTACCTGTGCGACCTCTGCTACATGACGAAATGCCCGTACGTGCCGCCGCACGCATGGAACGTCGACTTCCCGCACCTGATGCTGCGCGGCAAGGCCGCGCGCTACAAGCGCGGCGAAGCGACGCTGCGCGACAAGGTGCTGTCGAACACCGACGCGCTCGGCCACTTCGCCGGCATCCCGATCGTCACGCAGGCGGTGAACGCGGTGAACCGCACGCCGCCCGCGCGCCATGCGCTCGAAGCGACGCTCGGCGTCGATCGCCATGCGTGGCTGCCGCAATTCGCACCGCGCAAATTCCGGCGCACGGCGAAGCCCTCCGACGGCTTGCCCGTGCGCGACGGCGAGCGCACGCCCGGCAAGGTTGCGATCTACGCGACCTGCTACGTGAACTTCAACGAGCCGGGCATCGGCCACGACCTGCTCGCGATCCTCGCGCACAACGACATCCCGTACGAGCTCGTCACGCGCGAAGCCTGTTGCGGGATGCCGCTGCTCGAGCAGGGCAATCTCGCCGGCGTGGCCGCGAAGAAGGACGTGAACCTGCCCGTGCTCGAACGCTATGCGCGCGAAGGCTATGCACTGATCGGCGCGATCCCGAGCTGCGTGCTGATGTACAAGAGCGAACTGCCGCTGATGTTCCCCGGCGACGAAGCCGTGCGCGCGGTGGCCGACGCATTCTGGGATCCGTTCGAATACGTGATTGCGCGGCATCGCGACGGGCTGCTCAAGACCGATTTCAAGACGGGCCTCGGCACCGTGTCGTATCACGTGCCGTGCCACGCGCGCGTGCAGAACATCGGCCGCAAGACGGCCGACGCGCTGTCGCTCGTGCCCGATACGCACGTGAACGTCGTCGAGCGCTGCTCGGGCCACGCGGGCACGTTCGGCGTGAAGAAGGAATTCCATGCGGACGCGATGCGGATCGGCGGGCCCGTGTTCAAGGCGATGGCCGAGCCGCAGCCGGATTTTGTCTCGTCGGACTGCGCGCTGGCCGGCCATCACATCGTGCAGGGTATCGACGACAAGGGGCTGCCGTCCGCGCCGCTCGCGCATCCGCTCACGCTGCTGCGCCGCGCGTACGGCATCTGAGCCGCCGCCGGCCGACCCACGAGGATCTCCCATGACGTTGACCCGCGACTCCCTGCTGACGCTCGAAGCGTACGCGAAGATCCGCAAGGCCGAACACGCGCGGCTCGTCGCGTACAAGCGCCGCCGCGCGGTGGCGCTCGGCAACCACCTGCGCTTCCTGTTCGAGGACGAGACGACGATCCGCTATCAGATCCAGGAGATGCTGCACATCGAGAAGATCTTCGACCAGGCGGGCATCGAAGGGGAACTGGAAGCGTATCTGCCGCTCGTGCCCGACGGCACGAACCTGAAGGCGACGATGCAGATCGAGTACGAGCACGAAATCGAACGGCGCGCGGCGCTCGCGCGGTTGATCGGTATCGAGGATCGCGTGTACCTGCAGGTCGACGGGCATGCGAACGTCTACGCGATCGCCGACGAGGATCTCGAGCGCGACAACGCCGAGAAGACGTCGGCCGTGCATTTCGTGCGCTTCGAGCTCGGCGCGCCGATGCGCGCGGCGCTCAAGGGCGGGGCGGCGTTGTCGATCGGCTGCGATCACCCGGCCTACGCGATGCCGGCACAGCGCGTGGACGCGGACGTGACCGCATCGCTGGCCGGCGATCTGCACTGACGCGTCCGCTGCACGTTCAGCACGCCCCGCACACCGGTTTCCATTTTTCCGTTCCGACCCGAAGCGGGATTTCCGCACGCGCTGCGGGGCAGTCGCCCGCCAGCCGCCGCGAAGATGTAACAGACGTCATGCGGTTGCATGCGGCGAAAAATGTGCGCCGGGCGTCACCGTGCTTTCATCACTCGCAGAGAAACAATAAAAAGATTGTGCACGGAGATAATTAAAATCGGTCGAATTTGAATGATTTACCGATTCGTGAATATCTTGTTACGCTTTTTCCCCTGATTTACCGATGTTGGGCAGCAATGCGCGGGATTGTTGCCGGCAAGGGTCTGACCAGCCCGAAAATGCCCATTGGCGGGCATTCTTCATACGCTCCGGAGCCCCGCCGGACGGGCCTTTGCAGCGATGGGCATAAAGATCCCGCAAAAAAATTCAAGCATAAATACATCAAGCACCCTTGGCAGGTTGTTTCAGTGCGTAACATTAAGTCATTGTCATATTGAGATAAACCCTAGGGATGGTATGCTTCGTGCACAAAAATTCCCACATTGGAGTGAGACCGTGATTTGTGCGCCATTGCCGGGAATGGCGGCACCGTGAAAGTGCGGTGTCGCGCCGGCATGCACAACACCGGATAACCATAATGTGCAACCGGGCCGCCCCGCGACGCGATGTGTCGCGAAGGCGCCGCCAATCGCAGCCCCGGCCTGGCTGCGTGGAGAGATCTACTATGTTCTTCGATGAGCTTAACGATGAAGAGTGGTTTCGTCTTTCAGCGCTGATCGCCGATGAACCCATCCGGCTGAACCGTCGTGGGCGTCCACGTGCGGAACCGCGTGTCGTTGCCAACGCGGTGCTCTGGATTCTGACGACCGGGGAAGCCTGGTCGAAGCTGCCCGGCCGCTATCCGTCCGGGCCGACGTGCCGTCGCCGTTACGAGGAGTGGCTGGCGTCCGGCACGCTGCTGCAGATGATCGACGTGCTGACCCAGTTCAGCGGGCGCACGTTCGCGTATATCCCGCCGCCGCCGGTGCCGGTCGTGCCCGCTCGTCGTGCCGAGCCCGTGCCCGACAACGATCGCTTGCGCGGCGTGTTCTGGCAAAACCCCGAGTCGTGGCAATTGCCGGTCGCGCACGCAAACGTTTGGGATGGCGAGGGTGCGTCGCAGACGGCCATGCCGGATGACGCGCAAGCCGTCCGCCAGGCCGATGTGTCGTTCGTCGTGCCGGGTGCGCCGGCGGTGGAGTTGCGCCATGCGCATGCGTCGTCGGCGAGCTTCGCCGCGGCCGAACCGCAAGTCGACGAATATCGCGGCTATACGATCTGCGGCATCGCGCAGCCCGTGCAGAACCTGATGTATCGCGCATGGGCCGAGATTTCGCAGGACGAGCGGCGCGTCGAGCGCTCGGGCCTCATCGGCCCGCGCTTCACCGATGCCGAGGAAGCCGAGCAGTTCGCGCTCGACTGGGCGCGCCAGTGGATCGATCGCCATGGCGCGAGCGACCAGCCGGCGCGCGAGCCGCAAGGCGAGGTGCTGGCCGGCCTGTCCGCGCTCGCGCGTGCGGAGTCGGACATCAAGCGCTTCATCACCGAGCGTCAAGCGGGCGCGCTGTCCGAAAGCCGCAACGATCCGGTGCAGCAGGAGCGTCGCGAATACGAGTACCGCGTAGGCTGACCGCCGACCCGCTGAAACGCGCGGGCCGTCGTGTGCCACGACGCCCGCGCGGAAGTCCCGTCTTTTCATGCTTGCCCGATCCGGGGCGCCGCTGTCGAAGCGGCGCCCCGGGTGTATGCATTACTGCCGGCCGTAGGTATCGTCGAAGCGGACGATGTCGTCCTCGCCGAGATACGCGCCCGACTGCACTTCGATCAGCTCGAGCGGCATCTTGCCCGGGTTCTCCAGGCGGTGCGACACGCCGAGCGGGATGTACGTCGATTCGTTTTCGGACAGCAGGAACGTTTCGTCGCCGCGCGTGATGCGCGCGGTGCCGCGCACGACGATCCAGTGTTCGGCGCGGTGGTGGTGCATCTGCAGCGACAGTCGCGCACCCGGTTTCACGACGATGCGTTTCACCTGGAAGCGCTCACCCATGTCGACCGAGTCGTAGTGGCCCCACGGGCGATGCACCTTGCGGTGATCGGCCGCTTCCGCGCCGCGTTGCGCCTTGATGCGCCCGACGATTTTCTTCACGTCCTGCACGCGCGACTTGTCCGCGACGAGCACGGCGTCGGGGGTTTCGACGACGACGAGGTTCTGCGTGCCGACGCAGGCGACGAGCCGGCTTTCCGAATGCGCGAACGTCGATTCCGCGCCTTCGAGCAGCACGTGCCCGCGGCCGACGTTCCCGGCTTCGTCCTTCGGCGAGATCTGCCAGATCGCGTCCCACGAGCCGACGTCCGACCAGCCTGCGTCGAGCGGCACGACGACGCTTTCGCACAGTTGCGGCAGGCTCGCGAGCGGCTCCATCACCGCGTAGTCGATCGAGTTCGACGGCGACGCGGCGAATGCGTCGCGATCGACGCGGAAGAAATCGCCATCGGCCTTGCCCTGGGCGACGGCCTGTTCGCAGGCCGCGTAGATCGCGGGTTCGAGCTGGCGGATCGCCTTCAGCCAGACCGAGGCGCGGACGATGAAGATGCCGCTGTTCCACCAGTATTCGCCCGATGCGACGTACTGCTGAGCGAGTTCGAGATGCGGCTTCTCGACGAAACGGTCGAGGCGGCGCACGTCGAGGCTGCCCGTCGCGCCGTCGCCGAGCGGCGCGCCGACGCGGATGTAGCCGTAGCCGGTTTCCGCGTGCGTGGGCACGATGCCCATTGTCGCGATCTTGCCTTGCATCGCGCAGTGCACGCCGGCCGCGACGGCCGCGTGGAAGCGCGGCAGGTCGGCGACCGCATGGTCGGCCGGCATCACGGTCATCACCGCATCGTTGCCGTCGGCGACGAGCCGCAGCGCGGCGAGCGTCAGCGCGGGCGCGGTGTCGCGGCCGGTCGGCTCGAGCATGATCGACGCCGCTTTGCCGGTCAGGCGCAACTGTTCGGCGGTGGTGAAGCGGTGATCCTCGCCGCATACGATCAGCACGTCGTCGTTCAGCGGATGGTCGGCCGTCAGGCCGTCGAGGCGCAGCGCGGTCGATTGCAGCAGCGAATGTTCGCCGAGCAGCCCGATCAGCTGTTTCGGAAAACGTTCGCGCGACATCGGCCACAGGCGCGTGCCGGAACCGCCGGCGAGAATCACCGGTTGCACGGCGACGCGCGTGCCGGCGGCGGGGGCGGCGGAAGAAGAATGGCGCGTTTCGGCAGCCACGGCCGGAGCATTCATGAGGACACTCTCCACGGTTGAAGTCAGTGCCTGTCGTTGTAGCATGAAGTAAATCGACAATAAAACCGGGGCCATTGGCTGATATTCGCCAGGCCCGCATCAGGAAGAATTTTCCGTGCTAGCATCCGGTGCAAATAAAAAAATAAAAAATAAATCCGGGAATCGGCTGGTCTTTACCGCCCGCAAAGGGTGAGCGGAAATCGTAAAGCTTCCGAAAAATTCCAGATTCGTGAACATTTCGGGAAATCGTGCCGAATTAATTCAGAAACTTCGCGGCAAGAATTTCCGATTATTTTTCGAAATACTTGTGCGCTTGAGGAGAAATTTTCTTGTCGCTTCAATAGCGTCATGCAACGTTTGAATCGAATGTGCGGCACGGGTCGCGCAAGGAGCTGTTCGGCAAACGCCTGTTCAAAGAGGAAGCGGACATGTTGAGCGTGCTGGCGAGAGTCATCGATATCGCGATGGTCGTGACGGGGGCGTTGATCGCCGCCGCGCTGCACGGTGGCAGCATCTGGCTCAACGACCTGCAGCGCACGATGATGCTGTTCGATTGCCTGCTCGTCGTCGTGTGTTTTCCCGCCTTCGGCATCTACCAGTCGTGGCGCGGCAAGCGTCTCGTCGGGCTGGTGGGGCGGGTCGCGTTCGCGTGGCTCGTGGTCGAGCTCGCGGGCATCCTGTTGAGCTTCAGCTTTCATCAGTCGGGCGACCTGTCGCGGCTGTGGCTGGGTTACTGGGCGCTCGTGACGATGGCGCTGCTCGCCGGCTCGAAGGCCTGCGTGCACGTCGTGCTGCGGCAACTGCGCCGCGGCGGCTACAACCTGAAGGCGGTTGCGATCGTCGGCGGTACGCCGGCGGCGCGGCGGCTGATCGCGCAGATGCGGGCGCGGCCGGAAGCCGGTTTCAACCCGGTGTGCGTGTACGACGAAACCGAAGCGCCGGGCGAAGTGGCGCTCGACGACGTGCGCATCGAGCGGCAGTTCGAATCGCTGGTGTGGCTGGTGCGCAGCCGCGCGATCAGCGAGCTGTGGCTGACGCTGCCGGTCTCCGAAGAGCGCCGGATTCACCAGATCGTGACGGTGTTCCGCCACGACTTCGTGAACATCCGCTTCATCCCGGACGTGCGCACGCTGTCGTTCTTCAACCAGGAAGTGGTCGAGGTGCTCGGCGTGCCGGCGATCAACCTCGCGGCGTCGCCGATCACCGACGTGCGGATCCTGCCGAAGTTCGTGTTCGACCGGCTGTTCGCGCTGGCGGCGCTCACGGCGCTCGCGCCGGTGATGGTGCTGATCGCCGGCCTGATCAAGCTGACGTCGCGCGGGCCGGTGTTCTTCCGCCAGAAGCGCAAGGGCATCGACGGGCACGAGTTCGAGATCTACAAGTTCCGCTCGATGAAGGTGCACCAGGAAGTGGCCGGGCAGGTGACGCAGGCCACGAAGAACGACATGCGCGTGACGCCGGTCGGCCGGTTCCTGCGCCGCACGAGCCTCGACGAGCTGCCGCAGTTCATCAACGTGCTGAAGGGCGAGATGTCGGTCGTCGGCCCGCGCCCGCATGCGCTCGCACACGACGACATCTACAAGGATCTGGTCAAGGGCTACATGTTCCGCTACCGGATCAAGCCGGGCATCACCGGGTGGGCGCAGATCAACGGCTTTCGCGGCGAGACCGACCAGATCGAGAAGATGATGGGACGCGTGAAGCTCGACCTGTACTACATGCAGAACTGGTCGTTCTGGCTCGACATCAAGATCGTCGTGCTGACGCTCTGGAAAGGCTTCACCGGCAGCAACGCGTACTGAGTACCGAGATCGCGCCACGCAGGCATTCCGGTTTTACGAATTTCGAATCATTGGTCAAGAGGTCCGACACATCATGAATCTAACTATCATCGGCAGCGGTTACGTAGGTCTTGTCACCGGCGCATGTCTCGCCGACATCGGGCACGACGTGTTCTGTCTCGACGTCGACCAGGCAAAGATCGACATCCTGAACAACGGCGGCGTGCCGATCCACGAGCCGGGCCTCAAGGAAGTGATCGCGCGCAACCGCTCGGCGGGCCGCCTGCGCTTCTCGACCGATATCGAGGCCGCGGTCGCGCACGGCGACGTGCAGTTCATCGCGGTCGGCACGCCGCCCGACGAGGACGGCTCGGCCGACCTCCAATACGTGCTCGCGGCGGCGCGCAACATCGGCCGCACCATGACGGGCTTCAAGGTGATCGTCGACAAGTCGACGGTGCCGGTCGGCACGGCCGAGCGCGTGCGCGCGGCGGTGGCGGAAGAGCTCGCGAAGCGCGGCGCCGACCAGATGTTCTCGGTCGTGTCGAATCCGGAATTCCTGAAGGAAGGCGCGGCGGTCGACGATTTCACGCGGCCGGACCGCATCGTGATCGGCTGCGACGACGACGTGCCGGGCGAGCGTGCGCGCGAGCTGATGAAGAAGCTCTACGCGCCGTTCAACCGCAACCACGAACGCACGCTGTATATGGACGTGCGCTCGGCCGAGTTCACGAAATACGCGGCGAACGCGATGCTCGCGACCCGCATTTCGTTCATGAACGAGCTGGCGAACCTCGCCGACCGCTTCGGCGCGGACATCGAGGCCGTGCGCCGCGGGATCGGCTCCGATCCGCGCATCGGCTATCACTTCCTGTACGCCGGCTGCGGCTACGGCGGCTCGTGCTTCCCGAAGGACGTCGAGGCGCTGATCCGCACGGCCGACGAGCACGGGCAGGCACTGCAGATCCTGAAGGCCGTGTCGTCGGTCAACGCGACGCAAAAGCGCGTGCTCGCCGACAAGATCGTCGCGCGCTTCGGCGAAGACCTGAGCGGCCGCACGTTCGCCATCTGGGGCCTCGCGTTCAAGCCGAACACCGACGACATGCGCGAAGCGCCGAGCCGCGAGCTGATCGCCGAGCTGCTGTCGCGCGGGGCGCGCGTCGCCGCGTACGACCCGGTCGCGCAGGAGGAGGCGCGCCGCGTGATCGCGCTCGATCTTGCCGATCACCCGAGCTGGCTCGCGCGCCTGACCTTCGTCGACGACGAGGCGCAGGCCGCGCGCGATGCCGACGCGCTCGTGATCGTCACCGAGTGGAAGGCATTCAAGAGCCCCGACTTCGTCGCGCTCGGCCGCCTGTGGAAGGCGCCGGTGATCTTCGACGGCCGCAACCTGTACGAGCCGGAGACGATGAGCGAGCAGGGCATCGAATACCACCCGATCGGCCGGCCGGGCTCGCGCCAGGCCGTCGCCGCCCGTGTGCCGGGCACCGCGCCCGCGAGCGCGTAACCCGTTTTCCGTCACTCGTTAAGAGACGCCATGTTCCGGAACATCCTGATCGTCTGCCACGCGAACGTCTGCCGCAGCCCGGCAGCGGAAATGCTGTTCAAGTCGCATGCCGCGTCGCGCGGCGGCCCGCGCCCGACGTTCCACTCGGCCGGCGTGCATGCGAACGACGGCGACGGCATCGATCCGGTGATGCGCCAGTTGCTTGCCGAGCGGGGCGTCGATGCGACGACCCACCGCTCGCGGCGGCTGTCGCGCCGGATCGTGCGCGACGCCGACCTGATTCTCGTCAGCGAGCGCGGACAGATTGCGGCCGTCGAATCGGTCGATCCGTTCGCGCGCGGCAAGGTCCATCTGCTCGGCAAGTGGGAAGGGGCCGAGATTGCCGACCCGCACGGCGGCCCCGAGGCCGATTACCGCGAGAGCTACTCACTGATCGAACGTCTGGTTCAAGGATGGCTACAGAAACTATGCTGAAACGCCCGATGCGCCCGGTGGCGCTTGCCGTCGCACTGACGACTTTCCTGTCAGCCTGTGCAACCGCGCCCGGCAACTACCTCGACTCGTCGAACCTGAAGGACGAAGGCCGGCAGCAAGCGGCCGAGACCTATCCGGTTCATTACATCGACGCCAAAGTGGTGATGGACCAGCTGCAGAAAGCGCAGGTCGACCATCCGCTGCCGCCCGGACGTTACACCGATCCGTCGCAGTACGTGTACCGCGTCGGCCCGCAGGACATCCTCGGCGTCACCGTGTGGGACCACCCCGAGCTGACGACGCCGCAGGGCCAGTCGTTCTCGAGCGGCGGCAACACGACGCAGACGGTCGCGGGTGCGCTGCAGCAGCCGTATACGACCGCGCTGCCGGGCCAGGCCGATCCGTACGGCCAGACGGTGGCCGCCGACGGCACGATCTTCTTCCCGTTCGTCGGCCGCATCAAGGTGGCCGGCAAGACGGTCGCGCAGATCCGCGAGCAGATGGCCACCACGCTGTCGCGCTACGTGAAGAATCCGCAGCTCGACGTGCGCGTGCTGTCGTTCCGCAGCCAGAAGGTGCAGGTGACCGGCGAGGTGAAGCAGCCGGGCCCGCTCGCGGTGAGCGACGTGCCGCTGACGCTCGTCGACGCGATCTCGCGCTCGGGCGGCTCGACCAACGAGGCCGACCTGCAGCGCGTGCGCCTGACGCGCGACGGCAAGCTCTACACGCTCGACGCGAACGGCGTGCTCGATCGCGGCGAAGTGAAGCAGAACGTGATGCTGCAGCCGGGCGACATCGTCAACGTGCCGGACCGCAGCGACAGCCGCGTGTTCATCATGGGCGAGGTCAAGACGCCGGTCACGGTGCCGATGCTCAAGGGCCGGCTGACCATCGCCGACGCGCTGACCGCGGGCGGCGGCATCCTCGACACCGACGCGAACCCGCGCAAGATCTACGTGATGCGCGGCATGCGCGACAATCCGACGAAGCCTGAAGTGTTCCGTCTCGACATGACGCAGCCCGATGCGCTGATGCTGTCGAGCCGCTTCCCGCTTCAGCCGCTCGACGTCGTCTACGTCAGCACGGCCAGCTCGGTGCAGTTCAACCGTGTGCTGCAGCAGGTGCTGCCGACGATCCAGACGATCTTCTACATGCGGCAAATCACGCGCTGATAGCCCGCCGGGGCGGCGCCTCCGCCCCGGCACCACTCAAGCGGGAACGAATGGTGAACACGCAAGCGAAACACTCCTACGCGGACCTGACCGCGAAAACCGAGGAAGAGGACGTCGTCCTCGGCCAGTTGCTCCAGGTGATCATGGACGACATCTGGCTGCTGCTCGGCATCGCGGTGACGGTCGTCGCGCTCGCCGGCCTCTACTGCTACATCGCGAAGCCGGTCTACCAGGCCGACGTGCACGTGCGGGTCGAGGGCAACGACAACACGTCGCAGGCGCTTACGCAGACGCAGACGGGTGCGATGATCAACAGCGGCCCGCAGCAGGCCCCGACCGATGCGGAAATCGAGATCATCAAGAGCCGTGGCGTGGTCGCGCCGGTGGTCGAGCAGTTCAAGCTGAATTTCTCGGTCGTGCCGAAGACGCTGCCGGTGATCGGCAGCCTCGCCGCGCGCGTCGCGACGCCGGGCGAACCGGGTCGGCCGTGGCTCGGCCTGAAGTCGTATGCGTGGGGCGGCGAAGTCGCCGACGTCGATTCGATCAATGTCGTGCCCGCGCTCGAAGGCAAGAAGCTGACGCTGACGGCCGGCCCGAACGGCACCTATTCGATCGTCGACCAGAACGGCATGCGGCTGCTGTCGGGCCATGTCGGCGAATCGGCGCAGGGCGGCGGCGTGACGCTGCTCGTGTCGAAGCTCATCGCGCGCCCCGGCACGCAGTTCACCGTGGTCCGCTACAACGATCTCGGCGCGATCAGCGGCTTCCAGACCGGCATCCAGGTGAGCGAGCAGGGCAAGCAGACGGGCGTCGTGCAGATCTCGCTCGAAGGCAAGGACCCGGACCAGACCGCCGCGATCGCGAACGCGCTCGCGCAGTCGTACCTGAACCAGCACGTGGTCGCGAAGCAGGCCGAAGCGACCAAGATGCTCGACTTCCTGAAGGGCGAGGAGCCGCGCCTGAAGGCCGACCTCGAGCGCGCGGAAGCCGCGCTGACGCAGTACCAGCGCACGTCGGGCTCGATCAACGCCAGCGACGAGGCGAAGGTGTACCTCGAGGGCAGCGTGCAGTACGAGCAGCAGATCGCCGCGCAGCGCCTGCAGCTCGCGTCGCTCGCGCAGCGCTTCACCGATTCGCATCCGATGGTGATCGCCGCGAAGCAGCAGCTCGCGGAGCTGCAGGGCGAGAAGGACAAGTTCAGCAACCGCTTCCGCAGCCTGCCGGCCACCGAAGTGAAGGCCGTCCAGCTGCAGCGCGACGCGAAGGTCGCCGAGGACATCTACGTGCTGCTGCTGAACCGCGTGCAGGAGCTGTCGGTGCAGAAGGCCGGCACGGGCGGCAACATCCACCTCATCGATTCGGCGCTGCGTCCGGGCGATCCGGTCAAGCCGAAGAAGGTGCTGATCCTGTCGGCCGCCGTGTTCCTCGGGCTGATCCTCGGCACCGGCGTCGTGTTCCTGCGCCGCAACATGTTCCAGGGCATCGAGGATCCCGACCGCATCGAGCGCGCGTTCAACCTGCCGCTGTACGGGCTGGTGCCGCAAAGCGCCGAGCAGGTGAAGCTCGACGCGCAGGCCGAGAAGAGCGGCAGCCGCGCGCGGCCGATCCTCGCGAGCCTGCGTCCGAAGGATCTCAGCGTCGAGAGCCTGCGCAGCCTGCGTACCGCGATGCAGTTCGCGATGATGGATGCGAAGAACCGCGTGATCGTGCTGACGGGCCCGACGCCCGGCATCGGCAAGAGCTTCCTGACGGTCAACCTCGCGGTGCTGCTCGCGCATTCGGGCAAGCGCGTGCTGCTGATCGACGCCGACATGCGCCGCGGCCTGCTCGACCGCTATTTCGGCCTGACCTCGCAGCCGGGCCTGTCCGAGCTGCTGAGCGACCAGTCGGCGCTCGAGGAGGCCGTGCGCGAGACGCCGGTGCAGGGCCTGTCGTTCATCTCGGCCGGCACGCGCCCGCCGAACCCGTCGGAGCTGCTGATGTCGACGCGCCTGCCGCAATACCTGGAAGGGCTCGGCAAGCGCTACGACGTCGTGCTGATCGATTCGCCGCCGGTGCTGGCGGTGACCGACGCGACCATCATCGGCCGCATGGCCGGCTCGACGTTCCTCGTGCTGCGCTCGGGCATGCATACCGAAGGCGAGATCGCCGACGCGATCAAGCGCCTGCGCACCGCGGGCGTCGACCTGGAAGGCGGGATCTTCAACGGCGTGCCGCCGAAGGCGCGCGGCTACGGCCGCGGCTATGCGGCCGTGCATGAATACCTGAGCGCCTGATCCGCATCGCACGTAACCGGGCGGGCAGCGCGCGTTGCCCGCCCGGCCGACAGGAGAACCATCGATGAAAATTTCCGTGCTCGTTCCGACCTACCGGCGCCCCGCCGACCTCGCGCGCTGCCTGCTGGCGCTGCAGCGGCAGCATCGGCTGCCCGACGAGGTGATCGTCGTCGCGCGCCCGGAGGACGATGCCACGCACGAACGGCTCGCCGATCCGGCGGTCGGCGGCGCGCTGCCGCTGCGCATCGTGCCGGTCGACGTGCCGGGCCAGGTCGCCGCGCTGAACAAGGGGCTCGACTCGGCGAACGGCGACATCGTCGCGATCACCGACGACGACGCGGCGCCGCACCCCGACTGGCTCGCACGCGTCGAGTCGGCGTTCGAGGCCGATCCGCGCGTGGGTGCGGTCGGCGGGCGCGACTGGGTGCACGAGAAGGGCCGCGTGCTCGACGAATCGCGCGAGCTCGTCGGCCAGCTGACGCTGTCCGGCAAGATCGTCGGCAATCATCATCTCGGCGTCGGCGGCATGCGCGAAGTCGACATGCTGAAAGGCGCGAACATGAGCTACCGCCGCGCCGCGATCGAACGGCTGCGCTTCGATACCCGGCTGCGCGGCGCCGGTGCGCAGGTGCACAACGACATGGGTTTCAGCATGCAGGTGCAGCGCGACGGCTGGAAGCTCGTCTACGACCCGGCGATCGCGGTCGATCATTTTCCGGCCGAGCGCTTCGACGACGACCGGCGCGATGCCGCGTCGCTGAACGCGATCAGCAACGGCGCGTACAACATGCACCTGATCCTGCGCGAGCATCTGCCGCCGGTCCGGCGCGAGATCGCGTGGTGGTGGTGGACGCTGGTCGGTACGCGCGTCTACCCGGGCCTCGCGCACGTGCTGCTGTCGCTGCATACGGCGCAGCGCGAGCGGATCCGCGAGCACTGGCGTGCGGTGCGCCGCGGCGCGCGCGATGCCCGCCGCGCGAACCTTGCCCCCCATCGTGCGGCGATGCCGCCGGTGACGTCTTGAACGGCCTGCGCGCCTCGCGCGCGGCCACCCACGGAGGGCTGAAATGAAACGACCCCCACGCTCACTTTGTTCGCTGCCCCCCGAGGGGGCGGTCAATCTCCTTGGGACGGCCCGGCGGAGACTGACATGACTGCAACGAAAGCTGCAACGAACGTCCACGTTCACCTGTTTTACGGCGCCGATCCGCGTACCTACCGGAAAGGCGAGGATATCGGCTGCCTGTACGGCTACCACCATGCCGAATCCGACGAATTCCGGCTGACCTATTCGCAGGACGGCGGCGAGAGCCGCGTCGTCGGCCTCGCGCGCCGCGCGCTGAAGGCGGCGCTCGGCTTCGACGTCGTGCATGCGTGGCGCAACCGCGCCGCGCTGCTGAATACCGACGTGATCTGGACGCACACGGAGCAGGAGCACCTGGCGGCCTCGCTGGTCCTGAAGCTCGCCGGGGCACCGGGAAAACGCCCGCTGCTGCTCGCGCAGAGCGTGTGGCTGTTCGACAAGTGGGGCAGCTTCGGCGGCCCGCGCCGCTGGCTGTACCGCAAGCTGATCGCGCGCGCCGACGCGCTGACCACGCTTGCCCGCGACAACGCCGACCTGTGCCGCCGCTATCTCGGCCGCGACGCCGAGTTCGTCTACTACGGGCTGAACACGCAGGACTTCCCGCTCACCGAGCCGCAGCAATGGCAACCGAACCGGCCGCTGCGGATCGCGGCGATCGGCAACGACCGCGACCGCGACTGGCGCACGTTCCTGGCCGCGTTCGGCGGCGACGCGCGCTACGACGTGCGGCTCGCGACGCGGCGCCGCGTGCCGCGCGAGTGGCATGCGCCGAACGTGAAGATCGGTTCGGCGTCGGGGCTCGCGAAGCAGCACGAGCTGTACGCGTGGGCCGACGTGATCGTCGTGCCGCTGCGGCCGAACTTCCATGCGTCGGGCATCACCGTGATGCTCGAGGCGGCAGCCGTCGGCAAGCCGATGATCGTGTCCGACGTCGGCGGGCTCAGCGACTACTTCCCGCACGATACCGCCGCCTACGTGCCCGCGTTCGACGCGCAGGCGATGCGCCAGGCCGCCGATCGCTTCGTGGCCGATCCGGTTGCGGCGCTGGGCTGCGCGCGGGCCGCTGCCGCGTGTCTGCGCGAGCGCGACCTGACCACGCAGGCGTTCGCCGAGCAGCATGTGCGGATCACGCGCGACATGCTGCGCCGGCGCCGGACGCCGGCGGCCGCGGGCCTGGCGATGCCGCTCGCGGATTCGCACCCGTCGTCGCGGTGAGAGCGGATCGATGAGTACGATTGCCGCCGAACGCGCACCGTCGCGCAACCGCAAGTGGCTTCCCGAGCCGAAGCACTGGGTCGGGCAGGCCGGGCTGTGGACGTTCACCGCCGCGCTGATCGCGATTCACCAGGGCAAGGTGCTGACGCTCGCGTTTCCGGTGCTGGCCATCGCGGTCGGCATCTGGCTGTATTTCAAGAGCCCGGCGCGCTACGTCGGCTTCATGTGGTGGGTGTGGTTCCTGAGCCCTGAAGTGCGCCGTCTCGCCGACTGGTCGAAGGGCGCGTTCACGCCGACGAGCCTGATCCAGGTCGCGCCGCTCGCGGTGACCATGATCGCCGGCCTCGGGCTGATCCGGCATTACCGCGTGCTCGCGCAGCGGCGCGGGATTCCCATCCTGCTGATGCTGTTCGGGCTCGCGTATGCGTACCTCGTCGGGATCGTGTCGAGCGGCGTGATGGCCGCGACCTACGACCTCGCGAACTGGGTGTACCCGGTGCTGATCGGCTTTCACATCATGGTCAACGCGCGCGACTACCCGGAGTACCGCGACGTGCTGCTGTCCACGTTCATGTGGGGCATGCTCGTGATGGGCGTGTACGGCGTCGTGCAGTACTTCGTGATGCCGCAGTGGGACGTGCTGTGGATGATCGGTTCCGACATGGGTTCGCAGGGCGAGCCGGTGCCGTACGGCGTGCGCGTGTTCAGCACGATGAACTCGTCGGGGCCGTTCGCGTTCGCGATCATGGGCGCGCTGGTGTTCGTGTTTGCCGCGCCGCAGAAAATCCGCTGGTTCGCGGGGGCGGCCGGTTTCGTGTCGTTCGCGCTGTGTCTCGTGCGCTCGACGTGGGGCGGCTGGGTGATCGCGCTCGCGATCCAGCTCGCGCAGTCGAACAACCGCGTGCGGATGCGGATCCTCATCAGCGGCGTCGTGCTGGTCGGGCTCTGCGTACCGCTGCTGACCGTCGGGCCGGTGGCCGACCGTCTCGGCGCGCGCCTGCAGTCGATCACGAACCTGAAGGACGACCGCAGCTACGACGACCGCAACAAGTTCTACGCCACCTTCGCGCAGACGGCGTTCACCGACGTCGCCGGCGAAGGGATGGGCGCGACGGGCGCATCCACGAAGCTGTCGAGCGACAGCGGCGAGCTCGGCAAGTACGGCAGCTTCGACAGCGGCGTGATGAACGTGCCGTTCGTGCTCGGTTGGCCCGGCACGCTGCTGTACCTCTCGGGCGTCGTGATGCTGTTCGGCCGCACGCTGCGCGCGGCATTCAAGCTGCGCAAGGACAAGTTCGTCGGCGCGTGCCTGAGCCTGTGCCTGTCGACCTTCGCGATGCTCGTGTTCACGAACTCGCTGATCGGCACGGGCGGCCTGCTGATGTTCACAGCCATTTTTTCGATTCTTTCCGCGGCGCACTGGCAAAAGGCACAACGCCTGCTGGCCGCCGCGCGTTTACGGGGAGGCGACCATTGAGAATCGCGATCGTCACGCACGTCGTGCGTCATAACGACGGGCAGGGCCGCGTCAATTACGAAATCGCGCGCGCGGCGCTGGCCGAAAACTACGAGGTCACGCTGGTCGCGTCGCATGTCGCGCCCGAGCTGCTGGCCGACCCGCGCGTGCGCTGGGTGCCCGTGAAAGTCGGCGGTTTCTGGCCGTCGAATCTCGTCAAGCAGCAGGTGTTCGCGCTGAAGAGCGCGGCCTGGCTGCGCGCGCATCGCGACGAATACGACGTGCTGCACGTGAACGGCTTCATTTCATGGATCAAGGCCGACGTGAATACCGCGCACTTCGTGCACGGCGGCTGGTTCAAGAGTCCGTACTATCCGTTCGGGCCGACGAAGGGGCTGTGGTCGGCTTACCAGTACGTCTATACGCGCGTGAACACCACGCTCGAGCGCTGGGCGTACCGGCGCTCGCGCGCGATCACGGCCGTATCGCAGAAGGTGGCCGACGAGATCGCCGGGCTCGGCATCGACAGCCGCAAGATCAGCGTGATCTACAACGGCGTCGACGGCAGCGCGTTCGCGGGCGCGCAGGCCGACCGCGCGGCGTTCAAGCTGCCGGACGATGCGTTCCTGCTGCTGTTCGTCGGCGATTTGCGCACGCCGCGCAAGAACCTCGGCACCGTGCTGAAGGCGCTGACGAAGCTGCCGGCGAACGTGCATCTGGCGGTGGCCGGCTATCTGCCCGGCAGCCCGTATCCGGAGGAGGCGCGTGCGCTCGGTATCGATTCGCGCGTGCATTTCCTCGGTCTCGTGAAAAACATGCCGACGCTGATGCGCTCGGTCGACGCATACGTGTTCCCGTCGCGCTACGAGGCGATGAGCCTGTCGCTGCTCGAGGCGATGGCGGCCGGGCTGCCGGTCGTCACCGCGCGCACGGCGGGCGGCGCGGAAATCATTACGCGCGAATGCGGGATCGTGCTGGAGGATCCGGACGATCCGGCGGCGCTCGCGCAGGCGATCGGCTCGCTCGCGGCATCGCGCGACACCTGCCGCGCGATGGGCGACGCCGCCCGCGAACTGATGACCCGTTTCGGCTGGGCGCATATGGGCGCCCAGTATGTCGCGCTCTACCGGCGCATCGGCCAACCCTCGCAGCCGTCCGCTTTCGAGCGGGTCGAGCATGCAGTCACGCAGGAGCAAACGTGATGTCCCACTCTTCCCGGCCGATCAAATCGTTGCAGATCGGCATGCACTGGTTCCCCGAACGCGCGGGCGGCCTCGACCGGATGTACTACTCGCTCGTCGGCGCGCTGCCGGGTGCGGGCGTCGAGGTGCGCGGGCTCGTCGCCGGCTCGCCGAAGGTCGCCGACGACACGGACGGTGCGATCCAGGGCTTCGGCCCCGCATCGGAGTCGCTCGCACGCCGGATGCTCGCCGCGCGGCGGGCGCTGCGCGAGGAGATCCGCAGCGAGCGGCCGGACGTGATCTCGTCGCACTTCGCGCTGTACACGTTTCCGGGCCTCGACGTTACGCGCGGAATTCCGCAGGTGTCGCACTTCCAGGGGCCGTGGGCCGACGAAAGCCAGGTCGAGGGCGCCGCGACGCTCGGGCAGCGCGCGAAGCGCTATCTCGAACAGGCCGTCTATACGCGTTCGTCGCGGCTGATCGTGCTGTCGCAGGCGTTCGGCCAGATCCTGACGAACCGCTACGGGATCGATCCGTCACGCGTGCGCGTGATTCCCGGCTGCGTCGATACCGCGCAGTTCGATACGCCGCTCACACCGGCCGAGGCCCGGCACAAGCTGCAACTGCCACAGGACCGGCCGATCGTGCTGGCCGTGCGCCGGCTCGTGCGGCGCATGGGGCTGGAGGACCTGATCGACGCGATCGGCCTGCTCAAGCACCGTCACCCGGACGTGCTGCTGCTGATCGCCGGCAAGGGCAAGATCGGCGAGGAACTGCAGCAGCGCATCGATGCGGCCGGGCTGCAGGACAACGTGAAGCTGCTCGGCTTCGTGCCCGACAACCATCTCGCGGCGCTGTATCGCGCGGCGACGGTCAGCGTCGTGCCGACGGTCGCGCTCGAAGGCTTCGGGCTGATCACCGTCGAATCGCTCGCGTCCGGCACGCCCGTGCTGGTCACACCGGTCGGCGGGCTGCCGGAGGCGGTTGCCGGGCTGTCCGACGATCTCGTGCTGCCGTCCACGGGCGCCGATGCGATCGCGGAAGGGCTCGGCGCCGCGCTGTCGGGCACGATCACGCTGCCCGACGAGGTCGCGTGCAAGCGCTATGCGCGCGATCATTTCGACAACGCGGTGATCGCGCGGCGCGTGGCCGGTGTGTACGAAGAGGCGATCCAGGCGGCAGGCTGAGCGCCCGCGGCGCGCTTACCTGCGCGCCGAACCGAAAGCCGAACCGAAAGCCGAACCGAAAGCCGAACCGAAAGCCGAACCGAAAGCCGAACCGAAAGCCGAACCGGCGCGCGTGCGCGGCCGGTTCGCGTACCGGCCGGCCGCGAAGGGCAGGCCGGCCTTCTCCATCCGATACGCGGCGCCGGCACGCATCACGCGCGCCTGAGCGTGGCGGCCCAGACGCCGAGCGCCGCCACGCTCACGACCGCGCCGAGCACGCAGACACCGGCCCATCCGGCGCGCGCATACATCATCGTCGACGCAATCGCGCCAAGCCCGCTGCCTGCCGAATAGAACAGCATGTAGCAGCCGACGAGGCGCGCATGCGCATCGGGCCGCGCGCCGAGAATCATGCTCTGGTTGACGACGTGGACGGCCTGCCCGCCGACATCGAGCAGCACGATGCCGACGATCAGCAGCGCAATCGACGTATTGCCGAACGCGAGCGGG
>NZ_JAAGPP010000064.1:0-234 GCF_017104975.1 Burkholderia sp. Ac-20344 | reverse complement strand
TACTAGTGTCAACTGATGTACATGTAGCTGTCACTATGTGCGCAGTGTGCTAGATCGTAGTCTCGTGCATATCGTACTACACTGACAGTTCAACGGTCAGGTGCGATGCTGCAATGCACAGTTCAGGTTTGATATGCATCGTATGATATGTACTACGATTTTACTTTTTTATCCGTTGTGTTTTATTTTTTATTATTTATTGCTATATATTTTTTTTTTTTTTTTTTTTTTTTA